>JAYUZN010000586.1:0-4042 GCA_043751755.1 Bacteroidota bacterium
ATTGTTGTGCCAGCCTTTGCAGGTTTGGGCGCGCCGTATTGGGATATGTATGCAAAAGGGGCTGTTTTTGGCTTGTCGCGCCGTACCAATAAATCCCATTTTATACGGGCTACGTTGGATTCGCTTGCGTATCAAAGCAGAGATGTTCTGGCGGCTATGGAGCAAGATGCGGGCATAGAACTCAAAGCGTTGCGCACAGACGGGGGCGCAACCAATAATCAATTATTGATGCAATTTCAGGCAGATATTTTGGGTAAAACGGTTCAAAGGGCTGGTAATAAGGAATGTACGGCGTTGGGGGCGGCATATTTGGCAGGTTTGGCGATTGGTTTTTGGAAAATGGCAGAGCTGCCTGTGGATAGCAAAAGGGATATTTTTCAGCCAAATATGGCGGCTGATGTAAGAGAAAAGTTGTATGCACGCTGGCAAAAGGCGGTGGAAAGGTGCAAGGATTGGGAGTTGTAGATTTCGCGCAGATTTGCACAGATTTAACCGCAGATTTTCGCAGATTAAGAAAAATTTGTGAAAATTTCAACAATAAGAACAGAACAGGACTTACGCAAAATTGTCTTATGGAAGTCCTTTGCCATTATGGTAGTCCTTTGCCATGGCAAAGGACTACCGTAAGACGGCATAAATACGGATTTTGTGTGTCCTATTATTGTATAACAATCCGTTCCACCCATTCCCCTTTGCTTGTGCTTACCTTCACATTATAAATCCCACTACTCAACTGCGAAAGGTGAAAACTATGCACATAGTGAAGGACGTGCGACTGGCTATTTTCGCTTATCATTTTACCCGAAATATCATAAATCCCCACCCTCACCTCATCTGCTTGCGCAAGTTGAATAGTTAATTCAAAATTGCCATCAGAAGGATTTGGGCTAAGGGTAAGCGATTGAATCCCAATCATTTCTGGCATAATCGCCACAGATTCTGTTACCATAACATTCAACTGTGTAGCACAGCCATTAGCATCATGCACAATGCAGAGATAGCTGCCCGCAGAAAGCCCTGTCGCAGTTTGCGTATATTGAATCGGAATCGTTTGCCACGAATAGGTGTAAGGCGCAGCTCCGCCCGTAACCGTCATAGTTGCTGTGCCATTATTGCTGCCCGAAGCTGGGGTAGAGGAACCCGTTAGCTGCAAAATCGGCGGCGACACAATCGTAGCTGTAACCGTACTGCTACAAGAATCTGCATCATAAATAACACAAGTATATGTACCAGCCCCAAGCCCTGTAAGCCCTATTGTAGTCATTCCATTGTTCCAAGAATAGCTATATGGCTGCGTTCCATTGACGGCAGTAACGGTAGCTGTCCCTGTTTTTGCCGAAAAACAAGCCACAGAAGTAACTGCCACAGTCGCTGAAAGCGTACACATACTTCCACAAGGGGGAATAACGGTTAAGCTATCTATCAGCAGTTCTTGCCCAGCATTATCCGTTACTCTGACGGGGAAAGTACCCGGAAGAGTAGTAGAAGCACCTGTGGCAAAAGTCTGCCAAGTAATGACATTTATGGCACAGTTAGGCGGAAAAATACAGCCGATAAGACAAGCCGAACAATCTTGCGTACTTGTTTGAGATTGCCAAGTATAAGGACCCGTTCCACCTATAACATTCACATTTCCGCTCACATCTGTACAAATTTGGAGGCAGTTATTTATCACTAAGGAAATCGTATCAGAAGCTCCACAAGGAAGTGTGTACGCTATAATATGTGTGCCGAGACCTGCCGTAGCAGGGTCAAAAGTGCCTGCATTCGCATTTGTAATGCCTGTGCCACTCCAAGTTCCGCCTCCTGTATTTGCTTGTAAGTTGATGCTTGAACCCGTTGTACACAAGCTCCCAACTGGCAAAATTCCTGCATCACAGCAAATGCCTGTACTCACACTCACGTCATCTATGAAATAATAGGCAAAAGGATTGGCAAAGCCTGAGCCGCCTGTATTTGTTACAGTTGTGGTGGCAGCGGAATTAAAATTTCCTATAACAAAGTATTGCTCGCCTCCTGTTGCCATATATTGCCAGTCCATTCTTACCCAAGTGCTATCATCTAACAATGCGCCGCCTGTCCATTGCAGCTGCGGGCTTACAGGCAAAGGGACTGTGCTAACACAATGGCTTACAGGGAATTGCGTAAAGGTATTGGAAAAATAAACCCCTATATTGCTCACTGCATAAGGAACAGTATCGGCAAGGGAAATATAAAAACTCACGCAATAAGTTTGCCCAGCCACTAAGGGCGAAGCAAGTGTGCCTTCCACATACTCGCGGTAGCCTGTTGAGAGTGCCTCATGGAGAATGATACCTGCGTAGGCATCGCCTGTTCGCGGGTTTTGATGTCCAAGCCACGAATTTGGCGCACTTGTGGGGAAAAAACTAGTCAGACAGGTAGAAAACCAGTCGGGCGTAGAGCAAGTGTCGGTAGGGTCGGGGTTTTCCCAATCTATAAGATTGGCGTAGGCTGCGCCACTTAATCCAGAACAACTGACGTTAATGTTTTCAAAACTGGGATTTAAGACCAAATTTTGAGCAAAGAGAATGGTAGAAAAAGCGAAGATAAACGAGAAAATGGTAAATTTTTGCATATATGTAAGTGTGTATTTTCGGCAATGCTTATGTTTGATGTGTTCATTTTAAGTTAGATTTTATACGAAATACTCCATTCTTATGACATAATGTATTCATTTTTACTCAAACGTTGCCATTTCGAAACAAGAACAGCAAACAAAGAAAAAATGATTTTTCCCTGATAAAAAACATAACTGCCCTGCCACCAATCTTTACCCATATTGCCGCTAAAACCGTAAAGCTGCATAGTTTGAATATTTTTTCAAACCTTGCAAAGCAGTGTTAAAAACAATCGTGCCAACTTTTTTCAAAATTGGCACGATTAAGTGATTGATTTTCAGCGTTTTACAACGCAAAGCGGAGAGAAAGCGGGATTACATCCCTAAAAAATCAAACACTTGATTATCAATACCTTACAGCCTATTTTTGTCTCACTTTTTTGTCTCAAAAAAGTAGTCTATTCTTGCTTTTCGTCATCTTCACTTTCAAAATGCACCATTCGTAGTGTAGCATATATATGAATTGTGTATGTTTACAATTTGTCTAACAATCTTTCTAATAAAAGTATCCTTTTTTCCTTTTCTGCGAATAACTCCTGCAGATGTTTTTTCTATTTTTCGCAGTCGCTTATGCTGCGACAGTAGCCTCAAAAGTATGTGCTACTTTAACCAATACAACCCCTTCCATTTCGGTAGGCAATTCTACAGGGTAGTCGCTTTCTATAAAAACGATTTCAGTATCATCTTCTCCACCCGGAAGCGACTCCAACAAATCTGGGTGCGAAACAACATAGCGCAAAAAATCAAACGTAATGCTTATGTTGTGCAATACAGTAGTATTCATAATATAGTGATTTATAGTTGTTTTGTATAACGTTCTTTGTAAAATTCCCACTTGTCTTTGAGGTCCTGTGCCGCATATTGCAAAGCTACATTCAAGTCACTTATCTCAATAGCCGTTTTTACTTTTTCGCCATCGGGATACATGGTATCTCTATGGAAAAAACCATGCGCCATATCATAACGCACGATTGTGTGCCAAATGCCGTCTATCAGGGTTTCGTATTGTACCATCAAATCCACCACGCGCCCTTTGTCCACCTCTATACGAAATCGCAGCCTTTCGATGCCGCTTTTTTCTAAATATTTCAGATATGTTTTGCGATTCATTTTTACGTTTTATTGAGTAGGACTTGTATCAATCTCTCCTTTTCTGCCAGCATATCCTCCAGATGCTGCTTCTCCTTTTCGCAGTCGCTTAGTTTTATCTCCATATTACCCATCTTTACACCGGTATTAATTTGGTTTATGTTACTACTTTTTTCTCCAAAAAATTCCCGAACATCTATTTCAAGTACTCCTGCGACTTTTACCAAATCGCTTACTCTCAAACTTTCATTATTTAAAGCTGCGTAAAGTCCTTGTTTAGACATACCAATTTTTAAGGCAACATCTTCTACAGAC
>JAYUZN010000587.1:0-1892 GCA_043751755.1 Bacteroidota bacterium
GAATGTCAAAAATGTAATTGCCATTTCTTCGGGAAAAGGAGGCGTAGGAAAATCTACGATTGCTGCGAATTTGGCAGTAGCTTTGGCACAAAGTGGCGCGAAAGTAGCCCTTATAGATGCGGATATTTATGGACCAAGCGTGCCAATTTTGTTTGGTTTTGAGGCAGAAAAGCCGAGAGTAGAGGAGGTAAATGGGAAAAATATGTTCACTCCTTTTCAAAAACATGGGGTAAAACTGATGTCTATTGGCGTATTAGTGCCTGCGGAACAGGCGATTGTGTGGCGCGGACCTATGGCTTCAAAGGCATTGCGGCAGCTTATTTTTGACACAAATTGGGGGGAAATTGATTATATGCTCATAGATATGCCGCCCGGAACGGGGGATATTCACCTCACTTTGGCGCAAGCTCTGCCAATTACAGGGGCTGTTGTGATAACGACTCCGCAAAAGTTGGCGGTTTCTGATGCGAGAAAAGGGGCAGAAATGTTCAAAACGAAGGAAATAAATGTGCCGATTTTGGGCGTTGTAGAAAATATGGCATATTTTATTCCTGATGATGCACCCGAAAAACAATATTTTATTTTTGGAGAAGAAGGCGGGGCAAATTTGGCAAAAGCCTTAGAAACAACGCTTTTGGCACAGATTCCCATTCGGCAAGGCATCAGCGAAAACAGTGATTTTGGCACGCCTGTGGCGGTGTATGGCAAAACTTTGTTAGGACGGATTTATTTTGAGCTTGCCGAAAAATTGGCACAGCAAGTAGCGATTCGCAACGCGCAAGTTCCTGCGACTCAAAAGGTGGAAATAAAGTGGAGCTAAGGCGCGTTTTATCCGAAAAACGTGTAATAGCGTAGCGCACTTTTGAAAGGTGCGCAACCCTCTACATACAAATATTTCATTTTTCGTAAAATGAGGAGATTTACTCCATTTCCAGTATAAGGATTGAAAAATAAACAACTTAACAATTTCATTTTGGGGATTTCTTAGTTCGACAGGTTCACTACGAGTAGTGCCGTAGGCACAAAATATTTATAGAAAATAGGATTCCCTCCCAATTTATTGCGTTTTTCGTGCTTGCACGAAAAACAAGAGGGGGAACGGGGCATGTTTTTTTTTCTATAAATATCGCCGTCCCTACGGGACTATAAAATCATCAACTTATTTACGTTTCATTCCTAATAGAGTTAATTTGAAATGTAAGTGGTTCTTATAAAATAAACGAGGGGATAGCTGCCGCAAGCGTCCGCTTGTGGCAGTTTCGTGAAGCGTCCGCTTCCATACTCGAAGCGGACGCTTCAAGAAAGGAGGTACAAGCGGACGCTTGCACCAGCAATACAACAAAAATGATAACCTTCTTTATTTAGTTAGTGCTTACTACATCTGCGACATCTGCCTTTATCTGCGGCATCTGCGTGAAATAATTTTATAAATCCGAAAAATTCTTATAAATTTGCGCAATTCTTTCATTTTCACAACAATAAGCCATGTCACTTCCTAATATACTTGAAGAACAAGCGAACAATAACAGCCTGCTTGGAGCCGTTTTTACGCCTTTGTCCGTTGCCGTAGAAGTCATAGAAAAATTTGGGCTGTTTGAAAAATGGATAGAAGGGGCAACCCTATTTGACCCTACGGCGGGTGAAGGCAATTTTTTGGAAGCATTTGTGGCGATTGCAGTAAATAGAGGCTTATCTATCGCAAATCTGCCTTTGAATCGCTTGTATGGCGTAGAAATGAAAGCCGTTTTTGTAGAAAATTTTTTCCTAAAAATGCGGAATATTTATGGCATTTCCTTTCCAAAAGAAAACTTTATTTGTCAAGATTTCCTGTTATTTAAGCAAAAAATACAAGCCGATTATCTCATAGGCAACCCCCCTTGGCTCAATTTTAC
>JAYUZN010000588.1:0-9472 GCA_043751755.1 Bacteroidota bacterium
ATTGAGCCTTATTCGATGGACACGAAAACCTTGATAGAAAGCCGCAAAATTCATTCGGGAAATAAAGATGCGAATATTTTGGTAACCATGAAAATGGAAAATCTGATAGAGCAGAATTTTCGGGTGTTAAAAGATACCGATAATTTGGAGCAATTGATTAGGGCTATTATTGGTTCGGAAAGGAATCTGTTTCCTGTGGTCAATTCGACACAGCAGTTGTTGGGCATTATCCTACTCAATGAGGTAAAGGACATTGTTTTTCACAAAGAACAATATCCGCATCTTCTCGTAAAAGACCTGATGAAGCCTTATCCTGACCTCATTCAACTCACTGACGATATGACGACTATTGTAGGGAAATTTGAGGAAAGTGGGGCATGGAATCTGCCTGTTGTGGATAATGGGGGCTATGTGGGCTTTATTTCTAAGTCAAAATTGTTTTCTGCATATCGAAATGAGTTGATTCAACGGAGTATTGGATAGGGATATTTCACGCAGATTCCGCAGATAAAATAGCTGTTTTGTAACTATTCAGTTTGCAGATAAAATTGCCGCAGATTACACAGATTTGCACAGATGAGTACTTTCTTTATCTGTGTTAATCTGTTGTAAACTAAATAGTTATGACATTTCACAAATTCTCCTCCCAACTCACCTCTTCATATAAATCCTTGACAAAGAGAGAAATATCCATTTTGGGAAGGAGAATTTCATTTGCCTTATCTGTAAACAATTTTACTTCCCAACCTGCGGCTGTCTTTTCATATAAATGAATCGTAACGGCATCTTGAGCAATAAGCATATAATATTCCAAACTTGGGAGTTGAAAATAGCTTAATAGCTTGGTACTCATGTCTTTCGTAGCGGTAGAATCGGATAATACTTCTACAACTAAGGTCGGCGAACTTACCCATTTTTGATTTTTTGCATCAGCTTCATCACAAGAAACAACCACATCTGGATAGTAATAGTGGTTTTTGCTCAGAATTTGAACCCGAATATCACTTATAAAAGGGGTACACTTTTTACCTTTCCCCCGTAATTTTATAAGCAAATCAGAAAACGTATTTCCGCTAATAATATTATGATTTTTGGAACTTCCTGCCATAGCAATAATGCTTCCATCATGATATTCGTTTCGCAATTCGCTGCTTTCGTCTATCGCCAAATATTCTTGAAAAGTATAATAATGTGCTAATTTGGGTATGCCCATAAGAAGTTGAAAATTGAAAGTTGAGAATTGAAAGTTGAAAGTTAAAAAATGATACATCTGCGAAATCCGCTTTTATCTGCGAGAATCTGCGTGCTAAAATACAAAAGTACACATTTTCCCTCAAATCCCTCCAAAATAATCTCACATTTTCTCAAAAAAATCCCTACTTTTGTCCCCAAATTCAGTGCATTCTATTCATTTTATCCATTTCTCTCACGACAATTATGATGCTAACCATAATTATCCAATAATCAAAGATGGCTACATTTGCTTTACTCCCTTTTTTATGGAATCTTTTGCCAGAAATGGTTCAAGATAAAATAAAAGAAGTGTCTGTTGATAACATATATAATTTCTTAGAAACAACATTTTCTGAAGAAAATACGCTTAGTAATGCTTTTTGGAAGGCATTGACACAAGTGGTCGCAGAAGTATATGTAGAGCCTTCAAAAGAAGTCATTAAACATCGTTTTCAACAAGCATTGGCATATCCTGATACCCAAAAAGAATTCATTATTTTTTGCAAAAAAACAGATATAACAGAAATTTCTCATTCTTTTGAAAATGAAATATATTGGAAAAGTATGTTAACCGAAACGTTTAACATTGTGCAAACAACAGGTTGGGAATTGGAAGAGGCGGATAAAAATTTCTTTTTTCCGCTTTTGTTGGCGCAATATGTTACTGTTAAGCAGCATTTTATACACTACTTGTCTGACAATAGAGACGAAAGTATTAAGGTGCTGTTAGCCACAACTATAGATACAAATCATAGCACAAAACAGATATTAGCTGCTATCCATAAATTGGCACAAGGCACGATAGGGCAAATTCAAACCGTAAATATAAATATCAAAGGGGACGGCAATTTAGTATTAGTAGATGTTAAAGGAAAAAAAATTTCGCTTTCTTTGAAGTCTTTTATGAAAGAAAATGCTGATAACAAGTTATTGGAACAAATTTTATATGTTATTAGCGATAAAAAAGAACCTTCTTATCAAAATCTAACAAAAGAAATAGAACAGAAATTATGGGAGAAAAGGTCACACTTAGATGACTACAATCTGTATATAGAAGGGCAGGATTTGAATTTCAATGCAGAAAGTTCGAGGGCGATTTATGGCAAAACGGTGGCGGATTTAGATAAAAAAGCAATACAAGCTTTGTTAAAAACAGAACTTAGTAAAGAACATTTGCTAAAACAAGGCGCAAATCGTAAAACAAATGTTGATGCTAAATTACGGGCTTTGTTTTTGATGTCGAATGGATATGTGGTAAAAGGAACTTTTCTCTGTTTATGCTCTGCTTCAGCGATTCGTAGCATCAATACGACCGCCGATTATGTTTCTTTTGGCGTGTATTTGAGCAAAGATAGAACAAAAATAAAAATATCGGACGAGTTTTATGGCAACTTGGTTTCTCAATTTAATCAAGTTGAAGATGCCCTTATATTGAGCTTAGGCTCTTTGGAAATGATAGATTTAATGAAAAGAGAGTTAGATTATAACATTCCTAAATTTGTGTTTAGAGAACTCATCGCAAATGCAGTAGTACATAGGGATTATTCGGAAAATGCAAAAATACATACAACTGTTGAATTGTATGAAGATAGGTTTGTCGTGCGAAACGCGGGTGCTTTTCCTAAACATATTAACCCGAATGACATTGAAAATATCCAATCAAAATCTATTAATAAAGAAATCGCACGTATTTTCTTTCTGCATAACATTGTGCAGAAAAAAGGCAGTGGCATTCAGCGTGTACAAAAAACGCTCATAGAACGAGGTATGCGCCCCGCTGTTTTTGAGGAAAAAGAAGGGATAGTTTCTGTAACTGTTTATAAAAAAGAGCCTATAACACATCTATTTGAAAAAGCGCAAGAATATCATCATAAAGGGGATTATGTTCGGGAACTTGAATATCGGGAAGAAGCCTTAGCCATTCAGGAAAAAACATTGTCTCCGGATAGTTCAGATATCGCAACAACTTACCTTAATCTTGCTGGGACTTACAAGGCTATGGGCAATTTCGCCAGTAGTTTAGCCTATACCTTAAAGGCTTTACAGATATTTCAGAAAATATTGCCTGCGCAATCTATTGAAATAGCAGCACTATTCAGCAATCTTTCTACTATCTATCAAGATATGGGAGATTTATCCCGAAGTTTGGAGTATGGTTTACAGGCTTTAGAGATTCGTCAAAAAACGCTCCCTGCTAACCATATTGACTTAGCAAACTCTTATGCTAATCTTGCTTCTCTCTATGAAAATAGGGGAGACTTGGCGCAAAGTTTAGCGTATGGGCTTAAGGCGGTGGATATTTTGGAAAATGAGGGAGCTACTGCGTACCATAATTTGGTCAATTGCTACAATATTGTGGGGGCTACTTATAGAACTATGGGAGAGTTAGCGAAAAGTTTAGCGTATGAATTAAAAAGCCTTTCTATTCGCCAAATGTTTTATCCGCCATTGCACCCCGATTTAGCCACTATTTATACCAATATTGGGGTTATTTATCAAGAAATGAACAAAACAGCAGAAAGTCTTGAATATCACGATAAAGCCTTAGCCATTCGAAAAGCAATATTCCCTGCAGACCATCCTGCTTTGGCACATTCCTACCATAATTTAGCTATCATGTATAGTTCGCTCAAGGAGTGGGAACGAGCCTTTTCTTCAGAACAAGGTGCCCTTATTATTTTGCTGAAAAAATATCCTTTTGGACATCCTACTACCAACATATCTGTTAAAACAATGGCGCAGATAGTAGAAGCATTAACAGGCGAAAAAGGGCAAACTTGGGCTATGCCTTATACAAAATGGTTTACACAGAATTGTAGCGAGTATCTAAATGACTAATTTTCCCTCAAATCCCCCCAAAATAATCTCACATTATCCCAAAATAATCCCTACTTTTGTAGCCAAATTCAGTGCATACTATTCATTTTATCCATTTCTCTCACAACAATTTATGACAGAAACGCAAAACTTACCCTCTGCCCTCGCAGACGTACAACTCACACGTGAACAAGTTATTGCAGACTATCGTTTGGGCTTTCAAAGCCGACAAGCAAGCCTCATTGGGCGCAAAGAAGTGTTGGGAGGGAAGGCTAAATTTGGCATTTTTGGTGATGGAAAGGAACTGCCACAGTTGGCATTGGCACATTCTTTTCAAAAAGGAGACTTCCGTTCGGGCTACTATCGCGACCAAACCATGATGTTTGCCTTAGATATGATGACGATAAAGCAGTTTTTTGCCCAATTATATGCAGACCCAAACCTTGAAACAGAACCTCATGGCGGCGGCAGACAGATGAATGGACACTTTTCTACCCGTCATTTGGAGGAAGATGGAACCTGGAAAAACCTCACACAACAATACAATACTTCGGCTGATGCCTCGCCTACGGGTTCGCAAATGCCTCGTATTGTGGGACTTGCGCAGGCTTCTAAGGCGTATAGAGAAAACCCTTATTTGCAGCATCTTACAAATTTTTCGCAACAGGGAAATGAGGTTATTTTTGGCACAATTGGCAATGCAAGCTGCGCAGAAGGCTTGTTTTGGGAGGCAATAAATGCCATCGGCGTGATGCAAGTGCCTGTGGTAATGTCTGTTTGGGACGATGGCTATGGCATTTCCGTTCCCAATCACTATCAAATTGCAAAATCCAATATTTCCGAAGTCCTCAAAGGCTTGCAAAGAGACGAAAATGCGCAAGGCTATGAAATTTTTGTGGTAAAAGGTTGGGATTTTCCTGCTTTGTTACAAACCTATCGGCAAGCAGCTTATATTTCAAGAACAGAACATGTGCCTTGCCTCGTCCATGTTATAGAAGTTACGCAGCCACAAGGACATTCTACTTCGGGCGACCATCGCCGTTACAAATCTGCGGAAAGATTGAAATGGGAAGATGATTTTGATGGTTTAACAAAATTCAGAGAATGGATTTTGGAGAATCAAATCGTTGATAATGAGCAACTTGAAGTTTGGGAAAAAGAAGATACAAAGCAAGTTCGTGCTTGGAAAAATGAGGCTTGGCAGGAATATCAACAAGCCATAAAAGCAGAAATAGAAGATTTTGGCAGCCTTGCCGCAGAAATTGCAAATAACACAAAAGAGGGAGATGCCGTAGTGAAAATGATGAATGAGTTGCGCAAAATTGCTGACCCATTTCGCAGAGATATTATGCTGGCTACACATGAGATTTTTTTGGCAGTAAGGGGGGAAAAACATGCTTCGATTGACCGCCTAAAAGCATGGAAAACGGCGCAAGACACCCTCAATTATCATCGTTACAACTCTTTGTTATATAGTGAAGGACAAGATTCTGCGTTAAAAGTACCTGAAATAAAGCCCATTTATTCCGAATCTTCTCCCACAATTCCGGGCTTTGAATTGCTGAATAAATGCTTTGATGCTTTGATGGAACGCGACCCACGAGTTATGGCTTTTGGCGAAGATGTCGGGCAGTTGGGAGACGTAAATCAGGCGTTTGCAGGTTTGCAAGCGAAATATGGGGAAGTGCGTATTTTTGATACAGGGATTCGGGAAGCGACCATTATGGGACAGGCTATAGGCTTAGCACAAAGGGGGTTACGTCCGATAGCAGAAATTCAATATTTGGATTATTTGCTGTATGGAATACAAATTTTGTCCGATGACTTGGCGACTTTGTTGTGGAGAACGAAGGGCGGACAAAAAGCTCCTGCCATCATTCGCACGCGTGGGCATAGGCTCGAAGGCGTATGGCACGCAGGCTCGCCGATGGGCATGATTTTGGGTTCTTTGCGCGGAATGCACGTACTTGTGCCGCGTAACATGACACAGGCGGCAGGTTTTTACAATACTTTGATGAAAGCCGAAGAACCTGCGCTCGTCATTGAGGTCTTGAATGGCTATCGTTTGCGGGAACGTTTACCCGATAACATTGCAGAATACACCTTGCCTTTGGGCGTTCCCGAAACGATTAGGGCAGGAAAAGACATTACTTTGGTCACGTATGGAGCTTGTTGCAAGGTAGTATTAGAGGCTGCACAGCAGTTGGCAGAGGTGGGAATTGATTGCGAAGTCATTGACGTTCAATCCCTTCTGCCTTTTGATATTCATCACAAAATTGTAGCGTCTTTGCAGAAAACAAATCGCATTATTTTCATAGATGAAGATGTGCCGGGTGGCGGAACTGCTTATATGATGCAAGAGGTTTTGGAGGTACAAGGCGGCTATCGTTATTTGGATTCTGAACCTAAAACGCTGACTTCTACGGCACATCGCCCAGCCTATGGCACAGACGGGGATTATTTTTCCAAACCACAGGTCGAGCATGTGTTCAAAGTGGCTTATGAAATGATGCACGAGTTTAATCCGAACGATTTTCCGATGTTTTATTGAAATTTCGGGTATTTTCACGCAGATTTTCGCAGATTAGAGCAGATTTCGCAGATGAAAAGGGTAAATAATATTATGTACTTAATTTTCAATTACATAAGGGTGGCGCACCTTTAGAAGGTGCGCCACCCTCTACATACAAGTGTTTCATTTTTCGTAAAATGAGGAAAATTACCCAAAATGATATATCTGTGAAATCTGCTTTTATCTGCGGAAATCTGCGTGCTAAAAATAGCTCACAATTTTCTCCAAATACCCCTTATCCACCTCCGAAAAATCATTCAAAATATCGCTATCTATGTCTAAGACAAAAGTCGTAACCCCCGCCTTCACGCAAGGCACCACAATTTCTGATTGAGACGCAGAACTGCAAGCAATATGCCCTGGAAAAGCCGCTACATCAGGCACAATAATCGTTTGCTGCTGCATAGCCGTAGCACCACAAACGCCCCTGCCCATCTTGATGCGCGTACATGCCAAAGTCCCTTGAAAAGGACCTAAGACCAATTCATTTTCTATATTTCGATAAAAACCTACCCAAAAAAAGCCCAATGCTTCGCGCAAAATCGCAGCGACATTTGCCATATTTGCGATGTCATCTGGCTCATCTGCCATCACAGCCTCAATTTGTGGCAGGATTTCTTGATAGATTTGTTCGCGTGTGGCGTGTTGTGTGAAGAAAATTTGTTCTGACATAGCACTTAATAATAATTAGGTAAATCGATTAGCGTTTATTTGGGTGGCGCACTTTTGGAAAGTGAGCCACCCAAATCAACAAACCTATTTCATTTTCCCCGCCATCTGCACAGCGTTCTTAGCATTGACGATAGCCCCTGTTTTAGACAATTCAGAAAAATAAATCTTCTTTTTGGTGCCAGGAATCGTTACTTCTTCTTTGAAAGGAACAGCTGAATCTAAGATAATTTTCTTTACTTCTACAGCCGTAAGTTTGGGATAATAAGCACGAACCAACGCAGCAACCCCCGCCGTAACAGGCGAAGCCATACTTGTGCCGCTATATGCCTCATAATGATTGTCTTTTGTAGAAGAATAAATATCTACACCCGGCGCAAAAACATCTACTTTGGTTTTGCCATAATTGGAAAAAGAAGCAGGTACATCTTTGCCATTTTTCCACGAAGACGCGCCTACTTCAATCCAATTTACTGCATCACGTCCATCATCTTCAAATTTATCATTGGGGAAATTGCCGCCTTTATCATTGTTATGACTGTCATTTCCCGCCGCATGAACAATAAGGACATCTTTTATGGAAGCATAGCGAACCGCAGCATCTACAGCTTTTTTGTCCCAAGAATAAGACTTGCCAAAGCTCATATTAATGACCTTTGCGCCATTATCTGCAGCATATCTGATAGCATTTGCCACGTCTTTGTCGCGCTCATCACCATTTGGCACTACCCGAATCGCCATGATTCTCACATTATCCGCAATGCCTTTCATGCCTAAATTGTTGTTTCTGTCTGCGGCAATAATTCCCGAAACATGCGTACCATGGTCGCCATTGTGAGAAATGACGTGGTTGTTTCCATAGCCCTTTTCATTCACATTGTTATAGTCATCTCCGACTTTGCTACGTGGGTCAAAAGCCTCATTGAGATGATAGTCCAAGACATCAGAAAGTTGTTTTTTGCCCCCACTTACTCTTTTGTCGATGTCTATTGTGCGGTCTTCTTCGGCTTTCATGGTAGAAAGCGTAAGGATGGTTTTTGCCTTTTTTTCCGCAGCATTGGCAGGTTTAAACGTTTTGAGGTAGGTTTTAATTTGCCCTACAGAAACGGTAGAAGCCCCGTTAGAAGCTCCTTTCATTACTTTTTCAATGCCATTGAGCATATCCCATTGAGATTGATATTGTTTGCGTTTTTTGTCAATGGCTTTTTTGAGGCTCTTAATTTGCGCAAACTCCGCTTTTTCGGTCGCATTTGCAGGTTTTGTTGCTGCATATTTGGTTTTGTAGGCTCTGTACAAACGCATCATTTCTTGGTTATCTTGGTCAATATCCTCCGTTGCGCCCCCAATGAAGTTCCAGCCATGAACATCATCTACATAGCCATTGTTATCGTCATCTTTGCCATTTCCCGCAATTTCCTTTTCATTTGTCCAAATCACGCCCTTCAAATCTTCGTGATTGACCTCTACGCCATCATCAATGACGGCAACAATGACGGTTTTGGCGGTTTTTCCTTTCAATAATTGATACGCACCTTCTGTATCAATGCCATGAACGCCGCCTGTGGTAGCCTCCAAATGATGCCAATTTTCGGGAGCAGCCTGCGCCCAAAGGCTAATGCTGCTGCATACTAAACTTAAACTTAAGACTATTCTTTTCATATTTCGTAATAAATAGTTGAAATTGGGGCGCAAATTACGAATAAGGGCGGGATTTAATGCGGATTTTTGTAACTATTCAGGTACTTCGGCAAAAGTAGGGGAAAAATAGCTGAATTTAGTTTTTTTTAAGAAAAAAGGGTAATTTTGTGATATGAAAGAATTACCTGATGACATATTGTTGCTAAAGGCATTATTATCAGAAGTACTTCTTTCGTCTATAGGTATATGTGCGTATCCAATCTTCTGTCGCTACCACCAGAAAACAAGCACAAAACTCTTTCCAGCAACTTTGCCGAATCCTCAACGGCGAAGCATATACTCTTCAAACTATCTAAATAGTTACCATTTTCGATACATCTTATTGATTATGATAAACTTATAACTCTCAACTTATAACTTTCAACTACTTATGAACATACAACTCACAAAATACAGTCATGGCGCAGGTTGCGGCTGCAAAATCTCTCCCAAAGTCTTAGACAGCATTTTACATTCCGACACGCCACAAAGCAAATTTGCGAA
>JAYUZN010000589.1:0-1664 GCA_043751755.1 Bacteroidota bacterium
AAATGTATTATGCCAAAGAATAATACATTTTTCAATATATCGTTTTTTTACTTTTTGTGTTTATTTCTAACATATATTTTTGATTGATTTCGGGTGTAAACTTAATACAAAAAAATGAAATAGCAACCTTTTTTTGATTTTTTTTTCGTTTTTTTTTTCGTATCATATCTTTATATAATGTATTTATACAAAAGGTAATAATATTCTTTTTTCATATATTTTTTTCACATAAAAGTATTAAATACTGCTATTTTTAAGCCTAAAAAAACATAAAAACGTATTTATCAATCTTTTATACAAAACATTGTTGAGACTCCCCTACCCTACTATGTCACACATTCATCAGGAAAAAAATGAAATGATACTCTTTTTTTAAGCAAAATTTCTACCATACATTTTTTAAATATATCGTTTTTCACATATTTATGTTTATATAACTATAATTAAACTGAAATTGCACATTTATTACAGATAAAATACTTATCTTTCATATTATCTGTATATATTACCTACACAGAAAACCTACATGTATGAGTAGGCATGATTTTTTTGAAAGGGGGCTGTCTAATTTTAGCTACATATATGTCTAATAGTTGTGCGGTTTTTCAAAGCGGGTGCAGTTTGAAAAACCCCACAACTATCAAAAACGGGGTTATGCACAGTAGGATTAGCTTGCAAAGATTGCGGGAAATCTCCAGAAAAATAACCTGCTTTTTTTATTCAACAAAAAGCCGTAACTTAGCCGCTCAAACAAATTATACGATAATTATGGGCTACAGCAGCTTTAGTGTAAAACAAGTAAAAAAGCAATTCGCTTTGACGGAAACAAAAATGGATTTGTTTCAAGCGGAAAATATTAGCCCTTTGCCGCCTA
Source organism: Bacteroidota bacterium (assembly GCA_043751755.1). Taxonomy (GTDB): domain Bacteria; phylum Bacteroidota; class Bacteroidia; order J057; family J057; genus JAAFHL01. The sequence continues at coordinate 875 of JAYUZN010000589.1, forward strand.
CCGCTTTATTGACGGCTATCTTGGAACGCCCAAAAAGAATTTCGCTCAACAACGAAAAAAGCCGTTCTGAGTATATTGTTGCGCAGATTTTGTTGGAAATTGAGGAGATAAATGCCTACAAAATCAGCCTGTATTCGGGCGAAAATTTGGAGGCGGACAAAAACTTGGGACTCAATGGCGAATGTGATTTTATTTTTGCCAATAGTCCTGCTTCAACTTCTATAGAAAGCCCTATTTTTTGCGTGGTAGAAGCCGAAAATGACAATATTAATAGCGGCTTAGGACAGTGTATTGCACAAATGTTAGGAGCAAAGATTTATAATGAAAAAGACAATATAACCTTGCCTACTATGTATGGCTGTGTAACGACAGGAGATGTTTGGATTTTTTTGAAATTGGAGGAAAACCTCATTTTCATAGACATACAAAAGTATTATTTAGACAATTTGCCGATGATTTTGGGCATATTGCAATATATTGTGCGTGTGCAGAATGAATGAGTGTAACTATTCAGGTAGGCTAACCCCTTCGAGGGGCTATTGCCCACTCGAAGGGTTAGCTACTCAAATGGATTTAGTTTTATTGCCCTGCGAGTGGGCGTGGTCTGTAGCTGCCGCAAGCGTCCGCTTGTGGCAGCGTCTTGAAGCGTCCGCTTCCATACTCGAAGCGGACGCTTCAAGAAAGGAGGTACAAGCGGACGCTCAATGCAGTCCGTTTAGAAAATGAATAAAATGAAAAGGGGATAATATCATATTAATTGGCAAAATGTATCCCGTTTTGTTGATGTTTA
>JAYUZN010000590.1:0-9285 GCA_043751755.1 Bacteroidota bacterium
AGTAGTACTGACTAAATAAACAAGGTTATCATGTTTGTTGTATTGCTGGTGCAAGCGTCCGCTTGTACCTCCTTTCTTGAAGCGTCCGCTTCGAGGATGGAAGCGTCCGCTTCAAGAAACTGCCACAAGCGGACGCTTGCGGCAGCTATCCCGATAATTTAACCTCGTTTATTTTATACGAACCGCTTAAATCTGTGAAAATCTGCGTGAAAAACACTTACTCGCTCAAGTTGACAATAAAATACCCCCCTGTCATCAATTGCCCATCATCTATGAAAGAATCTCCCGCAGGAAAGCCCGCAGGTTTGATGAGAATCCGCATTTTGACTTGCGTAATAGTTGCGCCTGAAGGCAATTTTGCGGCAAAAAGACGATTGGGAATAAAGGTAAATCTGTATATATTATTGCCCATGTCTTTCATTTGCACTTCGGGAGATGCGCCAATTTGCGAAAGAGAAACAATATGCGGCGTACTTGTGCCATCAGAATAGGTAGCTCCAGGGTCTACGCTAAACTCGGTTGCGGCAGTGATATTTGCTTTTGTTTCTACGCTTTTGTTAAAGAAAACAGAAATAACATCAGAACCTGCGGCATAAATGGTGTCTTTCGTTTGCTTATCGGGAAAAGCATACAGTTTTTTGGGACCCGTAAAAGACGGGGCAATTTCTACTATCAAGTCTTCGGTTTGTGCAGAACCATCTTTGGCTTTGAGCAGCATAGAAAAGTCTTTTTCGTAGCAAATCGTAGCATCAACGCCATAAAAAGCGGTAGGTTTCATTTTGTAACTCCACACATTGTCGCCTTCATATTTGCATTTGAGCGCATCATTTGAGGCTGTCCATGAGCCTTGCGCATACTCGGCAGGGCGTGTACCTTCGGCGGGATTCCATGTCCAAAGATATACGTCTTCGGGGTCATGGTTGAGCAGGCTTTGATTTGTGCAAAGTTTTATGTCTATAAGAAACTTCACAGAGTCGCCTGGCGCAAAGTCGGCAGGCATAGTTGTGACGGCTTGCGCAAAGGTTTGATTTGCCCAAGCTGCCAAGAGCCAGAAAAATAAATATGTGTATTTTTTCATGATGTTTGTCGCATTTCGTGTTGTTTCACGCAGATTTTCGCAGATGAAAGCAGATGTCGCAGATAAAGATTGCACTTAGCTTACATTCTATCAAATGTGAAGTTGTAAGTGATGGTCGCTAATGGTTTTCCACTATTTTTGTCTATTTTGTAGTATTTGGTTACTTTGAGAAAAAGCTGTGGGTCAGAGTCGCGAATCGGGCGACCTAAGTCCCATTGTGCGCCATTGCTAAGGGTTAAGTACGAAGGAGCTTTGTCTAAGTCATATTCCCATGTCAAAGAAGTTGCGCCACCGCTTAGGAAATCCCCAGAATTGCCGGGATTTATGGTTACTGTGTGGGGGCTGCTGTCTATGGCAAAAGTGAGCGTCATAGGGTTGTCGCCTACGCAGTAGTCCGATACGTCAAGCATTTTGAGGGTGCTTGTGGTGAGGTTATCTACCTGCTCTACGTGCGAGAGTTTGAACGTGCCTTTGATGCCTAATACTTGGTCAAAGGGTGTGCCTATGGGCTTGAAGTCGTCTTTGGGACGGCAGCCTATTAAGCAGAGAACGAGCAAAGATGTGAAGATGAGTATTTTTTGCATAAATTGATGTTGTTGTGTTTCACGCAGATTTTCGCAGATTAAAGCAGATGTCGCAGATTAAGAAAGTAAATATACGATTTTCTTATTTCTTATTTCTTATTTTTCATTTCTTATTTTTCATTTCTTATTTTTCATTTTTCATTTCTTATTTTATTCGCAGCCTCCTTGTTCGTTGAACATGATATCTAAGTTCCCTGCGGCTTCGGAATTGGGAATTTGAAGTATCATGCCTGGGCAGTCCCAAGGCGAAGTACGAATCAACAAATCGGGTTGGTAAAACGCGCCAATGCGTTTGAGGTCGTGAAGACGATTGCCTTCCCCAAACATTTCTATGCGGCGTTGATGACGAATTTCCGTAACTAAGGCATTTTGAACCGTAGAAGTATAAGGCAGCAAATTGGCGCGGGTACGGATTTTGTTCAAATCTCCTAAGGCTGCATCTCCACTTCCTTTCAAGGCATTGATTTCGGCGCGCATCAAGGTGAGTTCTGTGAGGTGCAAAATAGGCAATACACATTCTCTGCCCGAAAAATACTTGAATTTGTTGCTTTGAATCCGTTGTATGGGCGTGCCTGCATTTTTCACTTCTAGCCACAAACTGTCCCGAATGTCATTAGGTTCTACTTTGGTTTCGTTTAATAAAGCCTCTGTAAGGCTAATACCTGCCGAAGGGCGTTTTGCGTATGAGTCTATCATCTCAGAAAGAGAGGCTTTTGCAGATAACAATCCAAAAACGACTTCTGTATTGCCTGCATCTCCCGCTACAGCATAGCGTTTTGTAAGGTCTGTGTTGAGGGTTTTGCCAGAACTGTTGATAATTTCCTCTAATAAAGCTAAAGCCTCATCATTGCGGTTCATTTGGAACAAAACCTTCGCTTTCATGCCTTTTGCAGCCCATTTATCGGCATAAATACCATTGGTTTCGGGCAGTTTGGCAATGGCTGCGTCCAAATCGGACAAGACTTGCGCATAGACTTCTTGCGTAGTGCTACGTACAATTTTGGATTGGTCGGGGACAAGGCGAATCGGAATCCCTGATTGTATGTCATTGTCTTTGCCGCCGCCTACAGGCTGCCCATATAAACGCACGATTTCAAAATGTGTCAAAGCACGTAGAAAACGGGCTTCTCCCAACATTCTTTCCTTGTCTGCGGCAGTCAAATCGGGGATTGTGAGCGTATTCATCAATTCTTCCAAGCTGTTGCAACGATACACGACCAAATAAGGGTCTTGCCAGATTTCGCTTGTTATAGGAATAAAAGTAGAAGTTCTATGTCCATACACCGAAGCCCAGTCACCTGTGAACAAAGAGCCGTCTATGTCATCTGCCATAAAGTCGGAGGCATACACCAATCTTCCGCCGTAGTATGTGTTGGAGCGGGCGGCATCATAACAAGACGTGAGCAGCTTTTGAAAGTCATTTTTGGTTTTGAAGGCATCTTCTACCAAAATCGAAGCTGGGTCTTGTGGGGGAATTTCTAAGAAATTTTTACAAGCACTCAAACCTGCTAACAGGCTGATGATGAGCGAAATATACAGTATTTTTTTCATTGAAAATGTTTGAATAATTGAGAATTGAGAATTGAAAATTAGCATAAATACATACTTAGAACTTATTACACCATTTAGAATTTTTTTCATAAAATTACTAATTCATAAAGAGCTTCTAAGTATTTCATTGTCAATCCTTTGTTTTCTTCATGCCTTAGTGGTAAAATACAAGAAAACTTGCTGTCCAATACGAGCAATGTATTTTAATTCTGTGTGAGCTTAAAAAGTGATATTTATCCCTGCCGACAGCGCCTTTTGTTGTGGCGCAGTAAGATAAGTAATGTTAGAACTCAAATTACGGTCTTGCGGATTTTCAAAATCGCGCGCAATTTCAGGGTCAAGCCCCGGAAACTTCGTGAAAGTAAGTAAATTTGTTCCTATCAAAGAGAGGCGCAAACTCTTGACTTTGCGGTCTTTGCTCATCGGCACATTGTAGCCTACAGACAAATTTCTTAACCTACCAAAAGACGCATCATAGAGCCATTGTGTCGTGTTATATTGCCATTCAGAAGAAAGTCCATAGGTTTTAGGGTCCAAGGTAAGGCGCGGATATTTTGCCACATCACCCGGCTGTCTCCAACGGTCAGTAATGTCTTTGCGCATGTTCCAATCTGTAACTACCCCTAATTGGCGTTTTGCCGAAGCATCATACAAACTTCCGCCTATCACAAAGGTAAACAAAGCATTTACATCAAAGTTGCCAAGGGTAAAATTATTGGTAACACCGCCCACAAATTTGGGCAATACGCTGCCCGAAATCACACGAGCATTTTCATTCCACTGAAAGGTCTCTTTTCCGTCTTTGTCCAAATACACAGGTTTGCCCGTTTCTGTGTCCACATGCGAGAAAGGTACCAAATAGTTTACGCCAATCGGCTGCCCGATAAAAATACGGGTATCATTTGTTCCGCCCGAAAGTTGGTCTGGAGAAGAACGTCCTATGTCCAAGACCTTGTTGAAGTTGCGTGAGCCATTGAAGGTAAGCGACCATTTGAATTTGGGTGCATCAATAATGCGTCCTGTCAAGCTCACTTCAATGCCTCTATTTTGGATACTTCCTACATTTTGCGAATATTTGGTAAAGCCGTTCAAAACCGTTCCTGCCGCCGAGGAAGCCTGTATAGTTGTCTCAATTAACACATCTTTTGTCCGTTTGTCATAGCCCTCCAGCACCAATTGCACCCTGTCATTCCAAAACCCAAACTCAATTCCTGCGTCAAGGGTACGCGTAGTTTCCCAATGCAAATTAGGGTTTTCGCGGTTTGTAGGATACAAAATAGAATCTCCGCCGTAAGGTGCGCCCGAATTGGAATAGGTGCCAAAACGGGCAAAATTATCTCCTCTTGGCATATTCGAACTCCCAATAGACCCCCAACTTCCTCTCACTTTCAAAAAAGTAAGCGTTTTATTGGCTTTCAAAAACTTTTCTTCTGAAATGACCCAACCTGCCCCTACTGTAGGGAAAATACCATAGCGATAGTTTCTCCCAAACCGAGAAGAAGCATCTACTCGTACCGTTCCTTGCAGAAAATATTTGTTGTTATAGGCATAATTTCCCCTTGCAAAATAGCTGCTATAAGCATAAATTGAGGGAGCAGAGATTTTATTTTCGGCAGTATCAATCGCCATACCTTCAATGGCACGAGGCGACAAGAAAATGGCTCTGTCCACATTGTCCAATTTAAGAGTACTCGCAAGGGTTTTAGATTTTTGGGCTTCTGTCCCTGCCAAAATCGAAACATGATGTTTTTCGCCAAAATCTTTGGTATATTGAGTGGTAAAGTTTGCTACCCAGTTGTTCGTGTTAGATTTGTACAACTGCCCCCTTGCAATGCCTTTGCTTTGGTCATAGGCTTGGTTTTCGTAGATATTATCGCCCAAATTCATGTAGTCATAGTTGAAGGTTCCGCGAAAATCTAAGCCTTTAATGGGGCTGTAATTCAAGGCAAGGCTGTTAATGGTACGCCATTCTACAGTGCGCCATTTGCGGTTTTCTCTGCGAAAAGCAGGGTTATTTGCTGCCTGAAGGCTGTTGGGATTAGGGTCTCCCCATTGAGCTGCATCTAAAGGATAAATCGGCAGTAAATTTGATAAAGCTGCCCCAAACCCGCCTGCGTCCCAAGCCTGTGAAACCCTGTTATTTATCCCTTGCACAATAGAAGTGTTCAAATTGGCACTGAATTTTTTGGAAAAAGCATAGTCAAAATTGCCCCTGCCACTATAACGGTCATAGCTATTTCCCTTCAAATAACTCTCATCATTGAGATAGCCGAAGCCAAAATAAGTTCCCAATTTTTTCTTTGCCTGTCTTACGCCAAAATTATAGTCTTGTTTTACGCCTGTGCCTACGGTTTGTGCTATCCAATCCGTATTGTTTTGAGAGGCTTGTTCCCAAGTCATGCCTCCAGGGAGGGAAGCAAGCCCTGTTTTTCCGTCATTGTTCCACGCCTCTTGACGCATTTGTAGCCATTCTTTGCCACTGAGCATTTCGTACAAACGGGTAGGTTTTGACGCGCCTACCCTTGCCGAAAAATCGAAAACGGGTTTTCCATCTTTGTTTTTAGCTCTTTTGGTCGTTATCAAGATTACGCCATTTGCGCCACGTGAGCCATAAATCCCTGCCGAAGCCGCATCTTTCAATATCTCTACGGACTCGATGTCATTGGGATTGATAGAGGAAAGCGGATTGTTATTTTGTCCGCCTCTATTTCCATTCAAAAACACATCTTGCGTGATAGGAATCCCATCAACCACATACAAAGGGTCGCCGCTTGCACTAATCGAGCTATTGCCCCGAATGTGAATCACCGCACCGGCCCCCGCAGCACCACTGCTTTGTGTTACCTGCACGCCCGCAGCTTTGCCTTGTAGGTTGGTCTCAAAACTCTGCCCTACATTGTCATTTACGTTCGTTACTTTGGAGATAGAACTTGTAAGGTCTCTTTTGCGCATAGTGCCGTAGCCTACAACTACGACCTCATTTGTTGTCGTAATATCCTCTTTTAACACTACATCAATCGTTTGTGTTTGCCCGTCTAAGACCGTTACAGGCAATTTCAACTCTGCATAACCGATGTAAGAAACCAGCATTTCATAAGTCCCTGCGGGGATATTTTCCACCATATAGCCCCCATTTTCGTCCGAATATGCGCCCATGTCTGTGCCGATTGTGGCAGAGGCACCTGCGAGTTTTTCGCCTTTGTTGTTGGTTATTGTGCCAGATACAGTGCCTTGCGCCGAGAGCATTTGCGCACTCCACAGCAGCAAGAGGAATACCAGCAGTTTTTGGTATAGTTGTTTTTGCATAAAAAAGATAAATGTAGAATAGATGAATATTTTGCGCCGAAATTAAGGCTTTTTATTGATTCCCTGCAAGCAAATTTTCACATTTTATTATTTTTTGGCTGAAATAAGGCTTTTTTCTACATAAATAGGCTTTTTTTTCTGTTTATTTGTTGGAAAAATGGCTTTTTCTTGGGAGGTTTTGAATAAGTTATTGTACAAAACACAAAAATAAGGGATTTGTTTTGGAAAGATAAACTGTTTTTGGTTGAGTTGAAAAGTTGCATAACCCATAATTTGTTGTACCTTTGCGTGAAAATATCACGCGTATGCTTATAAGATTTGTTATTAATAATATATTGTCTTTTGGTCAGCAAAAAGAGTTGAGTATGATGGCAAATACAAGACTCAAAACATGCCAAGAACACGTTTACCCTTTGGGTAATTTAGGCATATTGAAACTTGCTGCCATATATGGCGCAAATGGGGCTGGAAAATCTAATCTCATAAAAGCATTGGCTATGTTGAAGCAAATGGTCTTGAAAGAGGCAATTCCTATGAAGTTAAAAAATGGGCAATTCAAATTTCAAGCACATAAAGAAGGCGAGAAACAGCTGTTAGCTATAGAATTTGTCGAAGAAAATACGGTGTTATATTATGGCATAGAAATCTTAAATGGCATTATTTGTACGGAAGAATTGTACGAATCTGGAGCAGGAATTACAGAAGATAAGTTAATTTTTGAGCGTAAAACTGATGAGAATCTGCGTACTTCTGTCCTTTTTTCTGAAGAATTTGAAAAAGAAGCAAAAAATCAAGTGTTAAAAGAAATTTTGCTCAAAGAATTTGTAAAACCGCATAAACCTATCTTAAAACTTATGGCAGATAGGGAAAATGAAGCTTTAGTTCTTGCAAAGAAAGCCTATACTTGGTTCAAAAGTACGCTCACAATTATTACCCCCGATGTAAAAGCAGCTGGTTTGGTGTATTCCATAGAAACAGATAAGAATTTTAAGCGGTATATAGACCAGATAATGTGTGCTTTTCATGTAGGCATCACAGGCTTGTCTACGCAAAATGAGAAGATTGAAGATTTTTTTGGGTGGGGAAATGAGGTGAAATGCGCAGAATATATCGAAAAAATTGAAGATTCTCCTCAAAAAAGAATACAATTTAGGAATAAAAATGGCAATTATGTTTTACTTGTAAAAGAAAATAACGAATATTTTGCCAAAAAGCTACAAATACTACACAAAGGCGGAAAGGACATTTCTGCGGCTTTTGAGATAGAGGAGGAATCGGACGGGACTATTCGCTTATTGGATTTAGTGCCTGTATTTGGCGATTTGATTTGGCACAAAAAAGCTTATTTTATAGATGAAATAGAAAGAAGCCTTCACCCTTTGCTCATCAAAGAATTGGTAAAGAAGTTTTCGGCGGACAAAGACACGCAAGGGCAACTCGTCTTTACCACACATGAATCTCATTTGTTAGACCAAGAAATTTTTAGGCAAGACGAAATTTGGTTTGCCGAAAAAGACAGTACAGGAAGTACAGACTTATATTCCTTAAATTCCTTCAAAGAACACAAAACCATAGATATTCAAAAAGGCTATTTGAATGGTAGATATGGCTCTATTCCTTTTCTCGGCAATTTATCAGACTTAAACTGGCACAATTATGTTACTGAAAAATAGACATTATAGCCCCGAAATGCCAGACAAAGATGCAATATGACACTTTCCCAACGCATAAAACATCACGCCGAGCAGTTAGGCTTTTTTTCCTGTGGCATTTCGCAGGCTACTTTTTTGGAAGCAGAAGCTCGCGATTTGGAGGCATGGCTTTCGCAGCAGCGAAATGGCAAAATGCACTACATGGAAAATTATTTTGACAAACGTACCGACCCCCGCAAATTGGTGGAAGGGGCGAAGTCGGTCATTTCTGTGCTGCATAACTACCTGCCTGAACCCCATTTTCGGCAGCCCGAAGACGCGCCCAAAATTTCTGTATATGCGTGGGGGCAGGATTATCATTTTGTATTGAAACAAAAATTGCAGCAACTCCTCTCTCCGTAGCTGCCGCAAGCGTCCGCTTGTGGCAGCCATCTTGAAGCGGACGCTTCCAACTGCGAAGCGGACGCTTCAAGAAAGAGGGTACAAGCGGACGCTTGCACCAGCAGCGAGAGTTGAAAGTTAATATAAGTTTATGATAATCAATAAGATATATCGAAAATCTATGTTTAGCTTATTTCTCACTCGTACTTAACTGTAGAATAGATGAATATTTTGCGCCGAAATTAAGGCTTTTTATTGATTCCCTGCAAGCAAATTTTTACATTTTATTACTTTTTTGCTGAAATAAGGCTTTTTTCTACATAAATAGGCGTTTTTTTCTGTTTATTTGTTGGGAAAATGGCTTTTTCTTGGGAGGTTTTGAATAAGTTATTGTACAAAACACAAAAATAAGGGATTTGTTTTGTTTTACGGCAAAGTTGTAGGGTTGTAGCTTAGGCTTTAGCCTGAGCCTTACAAATTTGCCTGTTTTTGTATAACGCAAGCTAAAGCATACGCTACGCTACCGCAAATTCATCTGTTTAGTTTATTTCTCACTCACCTTAGGATTGAATAGTAAATAAGTTCCCAATTTTATGGTAATTTTTGTAAAAGGCATTTTCCCCCCCGCCCCCCTAAAGGCAGGGCTGTTCATTTCTGCTAGAAAGACACCACTTTGGGCGGGTTTTATTACCATTTTTAAGCAATTTCCTTACGAAAACAGCTTAAAACACAT
>JAYUZN010000591.1:0-3139 GCA_043751755.1 Bacteroidota bacterium
AATGCAAAAGAGGAATCTATCAATACGATTTTGGAATATATTGGGCAAAAAGAAGAAGGCTTAGTTGAAAAAATATTTGTAACAGGCTGTCTTTCAGAAAGATATAGAGAAGATTTGAAGGGGGAAATGCCCGAAGTTGATGGCTTTTTTGGCACAAATGACATGCCCGATTTGCTCAAATCGCTCGGCGTGGACTATAAAAAAGAGCTGCTCGGCGAAAGAGTTTTGACTACAGATGGGCATTATGCCTACCTCAAAATCGCAGAAGGCTGCAATCGTCCTTGTAGTTTTTGCGCAATTCCGCTCATGCGTGGCAAACATCAGTCCCGTAGCCTCGAATTTTTGGTGAAAGAAGCCGAGTTTTTGGTGGCAAAAGGCGTGAAAGAAATCATGCTCATCGCTCAAGATTTGACCTATTATGGCATAGATTTGTATGGAAAAAGGGAACTTGATACCTTGTTAAAACAACTTTCGGACGTAAAAGGCTTGGAATGGATTCGTTTACATTATGCCTATCCTTCAGGTTTTCCGCTCGAAATATTGAAAACCATGCAGGAAAGGGATAATATTTGCCACTATTTGGATATTCCTTTGCAACATATTTCGGATAATGTGCTGCAAAAAATGCGTAGAGGCATCAATCGCCGCCGTACAGAAGAATTAATCGCTCAAATTCGGAGTGAAATCCCGGATATAACCTTGCGTACTACGATGTTGGTGGGGCATCCTGGGGAAACTGAAGAAGACCATTTGGAATTGTTAGATTTTATAAAAACGCAGAAATTTGATAGATTGGGCGTTTTTACCTATTCGCACGAAGAAAATACACACGCCCATCAATTTGAAGATGACGTAACGGAAGAGGATAAGGAACGCCGCAAAAATGAAATTATGGAAGTGCAGCAAGAGATTTCTTTTGAAAAAAATCGGCTCAAAAAAGGGAAAACGTTTAAGACAATTATAGACCGAAAAGAAGGAAATTATTATGTGGGACGCACGAGTTCGGATTCGCCAGAGGTTGATAATGAGGTGATTATCTATGACAAAAAACTGAAAATAGGCTCTTTTTATTCCGTAGAAATAACAGATGCGATGGAGTATGATTTGGTGGGAAAAGTGGCTTTGTGATTTCTTGTATTTCACGTATTTCGCGCAGATTTTCGCAGATAAGAGCAGATTTCGCAGATGTTGTATTTTTTATCTGCCAAATCTGCGCAAACCTCCTATGTTTAATACGGCGGCGCACCTTTCGAAGGTACCTCACCGTACAAGCCTATTTTATTTTCGTTCCTACGCTCTCATGAACGAACCCTAATAGCCATTTTTTCATGATAAGTGTATCACACATTTTTATTTCTTCAAGGAGTGTCCTTTTCTCTGCTTTATCTTGCGCCGCTAACTCCCAATATTGGGAAATATATTTGAGAAAATTGAGATATTTTTCTTTACGATTTTCGCTCATTTTTTCATTTCTATGAATATACACCCTAAACGTATTGACTTGTTGCAAACAAAATTGTGTCTCTTTTAACACACAAGCATTCTGAATTTTTAACATTCGCATATCTAATTCAAAGGTATAATGTTCAAATTTTTCTAACAAATGGAGCTTCTGCAAAGACGCATCATATAATTTACCTTCAAATAACAGATAAGCTTCTGCTAATAACAATGTATTGTGTTTTATTTCTATGGGTAAATAGGCTTGATAGTCCTCGAAAAAGCCCCTTATTTTTTCAGTTTTCCCTAATTCTGCACCTATTTTGACAATACTTACAAAGGTTTGTGGGCTTATATGATTGTTGGAAAATACAAACCCTAAGGGCAAATGTTCAAAATATAACTCAAAATGAATTAGCTCAAAGGAGACATCAAAGGCTTTCTGCTCATTCGCATAATTTCTAAGAGCAAACGCCAAATTCGCCCATTCTGTATGCGTAAGAATCGGGCTTTGTTTCACAATAAGTTGCCGCAATTTCTCAAATGCAATGTTATTTTCTTTGTCCAAAAAAAGTTGAACAGCATAATAATATACAGAAATGAGGTCTATCGTTAAGTAAGTCGGATTTGCCTTTATCTCTTCTAATATGTGATAAAAAAAGGGCTGAATCGGAATTTCTTTCGCCAGATTTTGGTTGCCTAATAACATAAAATACTGTTTTAGGTGTTGAATAAAAAATACAATCTTCTGATTTTCAATGATATTGGGGATATTCATATTGTTTTTAAATACATATTGCATAGCCATTTCATAGCTCTTATATATTTCGACTTGCGTTTTGGTTTCCCAATACAGTAAATCTTGTGCAGGATAATTATCCAATTTTTGAACAATTTTTGCCAGCATTTCACTCGTATCTTTGTTGGAATAATGGGCAAAATAAAATTCTAATAGTTGTTTTTCCTGAACAAAAGGTTTATTCGCCTCCGCTTTCATAAAAAAAGTCTCTATTTCTTGCAACAATTCGTGCATCATCTTTCGCATTTTGCCATCATTGTAGCTATGTTTAGGGAACAAATACTTGAAAATAACCTCTTTTGTTAGACTATTTTCTTCTTTTTTGAGGAGATTATTTTTGACACATTGAAAAAAAAGCCATAAATCTTGCCTTTTAGGGATAAATTGTTGCTTTAGATATTCTGCTAAGGGCAATTGTTCTTCTTTTTTGAGAACAGAAATAATGCGAATAAGTTTACTATTTTTCATTGATAATCAATTATTTAGCATATATAATACCTGCATATTTTATGCACGTTGATTCATAACGCAAGAACAAAGGTAGGAAAAATGTAATTGCAAAACCTAATAATGCCCCCTACTTTTGTAACAAGTTTTTAGCCATGCTCACAAACAGTTATTATGTCAAACTATCCATTATCTTTATCAGAAATCGTTGAAAATATTGACCCTGCCAAAATAATGTTAGCGGCAAATAACGGCACGGACACGTATGACTTATGCAGATGTGTATTGCCTTTTGAATTGGAACGTCCAACGTATGATGCATGGCTCTTTACCGTTCTAGAATCCTCTAATTCCTCTGAAGTTCCTATATTTGGCGAACCCTTACTGTTCTACTTTTACTTGGCTACAGAAGGGAGAACGCTTGACCAAGACAATCATTTTTCGCTTGTAGTA
>JAYUZN010000592.1:0-2621 GCA_043751755.1 Bacteroidota bacterium
TTATTTGCATATATCAATTATTAGTCGTTACTTTGCGCAAAGTAAAATAAATTTTGTTTTACAAACAAATTTATTTTTACCCTCTGCGTAAGTCCTAATTATATTAAAATTTTAATCAAATAATAGCCACTAACGACTGGCATTGCAGAAGTGCCGCCGAGCGTTGGGCTTGTGCTTCGGCTGGGCGGCATTTTCGGCAATGCTTATGTTCTCGGAATTTTTCATTTGCAATCAATTCCTTTTTTTCTTTTTGTGATGAGGATATTCAACTCTTGTATAGAAAATTGTTTCCCTGATGCCATAAAAAGGGAGTCTTTAAACCTTTGTTTAAAGATTTCATCAATTTTGCTATATAAAGCACTTGATATATATTTGCCAGAATCTATTACATATGGTTTTGCTTGCATTTGCATAGTAACTACTCTATAGCCTTTGTCTTTCCAAAATGTTACAATACTATCAGGAATAGAACGATTATCCATAAGTATTTTAGTTTTGGGACGCAATTCTGTATGGTAATAACTTTGGTAATAATTTGTAGCTATTATGCTATCTTCGATGGCGCAATAATCAATAAATCCAATTGATTTCGCTTGCTTCTGATGAGTTATTTTTGTGGTCTTACACGAAAAAATAACTATCAAAAAGAAAATATTAATCAATAATAATTTTGTCATATCCAATAAGTTTTTTTTGTGAGTTGGTAATAGTCACCACATACATTCCTTTCAAATACTGTCCAATAGCGATATGAGTAGGAATGTCCCGCATCATGCCTTGATATAAATTAGCTACCAAATTGCCTCTTATATCAACAAGAGAAATAGTAATAAATTCACTTATTGGGGGCATTTCAACGGAAATGCTCCTGCTGGTAGGGTTTGGGAAAACTTTTATTCGTTTATCTAACAATATATTGTTGGCAATTCCATTAGGGTCTGTAAGAATAATCTCTGCTATATAGGATTCTGTACCATCATAATAATTAGGGCTTGCATAGTTGCCGTATATCCAACAAGTAGGAAGCAATCCTTTATGGAAGCGGGCTGCACCAACATAATCCCCCCATCGAGAATCCGCTTTTGCTGTATCGCCAGTATGAATAAGCAAGTCATTACTCCAAGCCCCACTATCAACACAAGCAACTACCCTAAACCCAGGATAGGAATTCGTGTCACTTGTTAGGTAAGGCATTAAAAAAGTTTTGTCAGTAGAATCAAATGTTAAAGAAGCCAAAGATGGATAAGCACTTGGATAATCTGAATATCTATATGCTGTGTTTACATTTGTAGATAAATCTAGGCGATTATAGATTGCTTCACATTGATTTCCTGTATTGCCTTTAGCATGATATACATAATGAAGCACATTATTCAAATATAATGCGTCAAATGCTCTGCAATTATCTACATCTAAAAAATCTGGAGTGTCTTTTTGAGACATAGAAACCCCCAGTAGATAACTATTCAAAGCTATTCCTGTCTTGTAAATCGTTAGGTTAGGATTGGCATAAACATTTGTAGGAATTTGATAATACCAAACAGAATCTAAGTCTGCCGTTTCATCTGTTCTTAAAAAATACAAACCAGGTCCAAAATTCTTATCTTGAGCATGAGAAACGGGAACCATTCCAAACAAATCATCTGTTGGAGGATTTCCTTGGATATCCACAACAGTCATATTTTTAATCCCGTTTAGTAAATCGCTCTTCTTCAGGGCAAGAATCAGATTATCTTGGTAGTTATCGTTAGCTTTGTCATAGACATTAACAGCAATAAATAATTCTTCATTAGAAATCCCCACTTGTGGGCGGTCATACCAATTCAAATTACTTGTAACATCTGTATTTGTAATTTCTATTTCATACCAAGAGTTATTGAGTGGGTCGTTTGTTGTTGATGCAAAAACATACAACCTACTATCTGCTTTTTGATAAGGGGCAACGCTTTGTATTTCATAATACAAAAAAACAAGAAAATACCTATCTTCAATTGGGTCATAAATGAGTTTCGGGTCGTTTCGGTGAAGAAATAAGCTGGTTGAATGGTTTGAAGAAAAATCTTGAAAGGGAATAGTTGCACTTGTAACAATATTGGGAGAGTAAGAGAGAAAATAAAGCCTGTGATTTTTAGCCGCTACCACAAAATCGGTAGTATCTACCGAAGAACATGCAATCGTGTTATCAGTCACAGGTATATCCTTTTCATTTGGATCTCCCGAATTAGTAGTGTCATTTCTTGAACGGTTTTCAAAGATATTTAATGCCTGAATTTCGTTTAAACGGTTATTCACAGCATTTCTTTGGGCTAATTTCTTGTCTAATTTGGGGTTAATTAGCCTTCCTAAACCCGTTACATTTTGGGTCTTAGTTTGTAAAATGCTCTTGTTTTGAGCTTCCAAACTAACCCAGAATACTAACAAAATAATGATAATTGATTTTGTTTTCATACAAATTTGAGTATTTATTGTTGTTATTGTATAGTTACGTAAAGTTTTGAAATTAGTTTCATTTTTATTTTCCGAGAACGGACTGGCATTGCAGCTGTTTTTCGCTGTGCGGTTGGTTGTGGCGTTTGCATAGCGAAAATAGTCGGCAATGCAAATGTTCCCTGCCTTTATTT
>JAYUZN010000593.1:0-6304 GCA_043751755.1 Bacteroidota bacterium
TCAGCCTTTATCACCTAATTGGATTGGGGTATCTGCGGAAGAAGTAACCCCTATTTGTCCGGGTGCTATAACAGCTTGTAACAATGCTGTCTCAAATGCTCAAGGTGTAGCAGGTTTCACTTGGTATCAAGACTACAATTCCTGTCCAAGCTCTTGTACCTCTTTTCAGTTCAATTGGGGGAGTTGCTGTAGAAACTATGCGATTACTGCGGGACAAGGCGGAACGGGTATATATACGCAATCTACGCTTATTACCCCCAATCTTACGCCTTGCAATAGCTCCCCACAATTTTCGGATAAACCTGTTCCTTATATTTGTGCTGGACAAGGATTCACGTTTAGCCAAGGTGCGATTGACCCTGACGGAGACTCACTGGTGTTTAGTTTAGCGAACTGCTATCAAGGAGCTAACCAAATCGTAAATTATAACCCAGGCTATTCGGCATTAGCCCCATTAGGACCGGGTTGGAGTGTAACTATAAATTCCAATACAGGTATTATTAGCGTAACCCCTAATCCTGGAGGAGGAGGGATAGAAGTAGGGGTATTGTGTGTGGAAGTAGAAGAATGGCGAATTATCAACTGTATCCCAACCTTAATAGGGAGGGTAGCACGAGATATGCAATTTACGGTAATTCTTTGCCCTAATGTGAATAATGCCCCAGCTGCTCCTGTAGATGTGAATGGAGTAGTAGGGATAACAAATGTAACAAACGGGACAGCTGCTGCTCCTACGACTATCAATACTTGTGCAAGTGCCAATTTGGGTTTTGATTTTACAGCAGAAGACTTAGACCCGGGACAAACGATTGAGATGTGGATGACTCATAGCTTGCAAAATGTCATTTTTTACAATACTGCAAATCCCTTACAGATAGATACAATCTCTGGAGCTTCCCCTTTGATAGGGCATATCTCGTGGCCCGTTCCGCAGACTCCAGGTACGTATTATATGACTTTTACCATGAAAGACGACAACTGTCCGATTTATGGGAAACAGCAATATACCATAACGATAAACGTAACCTGTTGTAATTTCGAGCCGATAATTACCTACAATATCAATAATTGTACGCAGGTGGACTTTTGCGCCTCGCCCAATTGCATCTTAGTGCCTGTATGTAGTCCGCCGCCTGTGTTTAGTTATGATTGGCAGTTTAGTGATAACTTTACGGCAAATACCAATTGCTTTACCCATGATTTCTTGCTGCCGGGTACGTATTATTATACTTGTACCATTAACAACGGTTTGGGAGGAGTTGGATTTGTAACAGATACCATTGTGATTGCCAATACTACTGTGGCAGATGCAGGACCCGACCTTGCCCTCTGTCCGGGTGTAGGGGCTGTTATTGGTACGCCGCCTTTGGTGGGCTATACCTATAGTTGGTTCTCAAATCCTGCGAACTTTGGTTTTATCGGTTCGACCAATATTGCGCAACCAAGTGTACTAGTACAGTCTAATGTCGCAGTTGCGGTGCCTGTACAATATTTTGTCATAGCAAGAGACTCCTTGGGCTGCCCCAATATAGATACGATGCTCATCAGTTATGAGCCTACGCCGCAATCTCTGTTCTCGCTGCAATCGCCGATATGCGCAGGGACTTGTGCGAGTGTGAGCTATCTGAGTCCGCCTTTAGCAGGAGCTACCTATAACTGGACTTTTACAGGAGGATTGGCTTCTCCAGGAGGAAATTTCCCCGGTCCGCATCAAGTATGCTATCCTACTGCGGGTACTTACGATATTTCTTTGCAGGTAACAAGTTCGGCAGGTTGTGCTTCGGGAACTACGACAAATTCTATTGTGGTAAATCCGATTCCTACAACGACCTTCAGTATTTCCAGCCCTGTCTGTGAGTTGGAGGAATCGCTGATAACTTATACAGGAACTGCCAGCCCAAATGCGCTTTATTCATGGAATTTTGACAATGGAATCGTAACAAGTGGCGCAGGACAGGGACCTTATACCGTCTATTGGACAGTGCCAGGTACGCATTATGTTACGCTAAATGTAAGCGAGTTGGGTTGTACAGGGGCTGAAAATGTGCAGTCTGTCGTTGTAAATGAAATTCCTACGGCTTGTTTCTCTGTGCCAGACAGTGTTTGTGCAGGGATTTCCAATCAAGTGGTTTATACCTGTGGCTCTCCTGCAAATGCCGTATATAATTGGAATTTTGGAACGGCTGTGGTAACGAGTGGCTCAGGACAAGGTCCTTATGACTTGTATTGGACGGTGCCAGGTACGTATCAAATCTGTTTGACGGTTATCGAAAATGGCTGTACTTCTGCCGATTCTTGTTTGACAATACACGTATTGCCTGTGCCGATAGCAGCTATTGCGCCTGTGGGAGATAGCTGTTTTGATGGAAATGCCTATAATTTTATCTATACAGGAACGCCACTCATGCCTGGAGCTTCGTCTATTGCTTGGGATTTTGGAAACAGTGCCATTCCTGCTACGGGCAGTCAAGTCAATCAGTTTGGCGTGGTATATCAGAATCCTGGCAATAAAACGGTAACAGTTACAGTCATGAATGACGGTTGTACCTCCGTTTCCTCTGCCTTCGTAAACTTTGACGTAGTGCCAATGCCAACGGCGGACTTTACCATGAGTTCCTCTACGGCTTGTTTGGGCGATTCTTTGCTATTCTGTTATAGCGGTCCCGCCATGACTCCTTTGGCTTTCTCGTGGGATTTTGGAGACCATGCCAATGTACAGTTTAGCACGCTGCCCTGTCCCGGAAATATCCAATTTGACCAGCCGGGTATGCAAAATATTACCTTAGTCGTGGATCATTTTGGCTGTAGAGATACGCAGACACAACAAGTCTTTGTACGTGACGCGCCACAAGTAAATGCAGGAATAGACCAAGAATTTTGCGAAGGATCTGGTCCTGATACCTTAATTGCAACCGTAGTAGGTGGCGCAGCTCCGTATGGCTATGATTGGCAATCTAATCCTATGCCAGGCGGCTTTTTGGGCAATCCTTATAATGATACGGTTTATGTAAATCCTACAAGTAGTAGAACCTATTATATACAAGTTACAGATGCGTATGGTTGTAAGAGCAATAGAGATTCTGTATTTGTAACGGTAAAACCTAAGCCGATTGCTGACGCGGGTCCGAATCAAAATATTTGTGATGCGCCTAATTCTTTTGGGGTATTCTTACAAGGCGGGTTAGCAGCAAACAATCTCGCTCCCGGTCCTTACCAATATTCTTGGACTCCGAATGGAATCGTTTTAGGCGGAATGATAGCAGGGCAAGACACATTGCCAAGTCCATTTGTGCGTCCGCAAACTACTACGATTTATACCTTGATTGTGTATTCTGCAAATGGCTGTAATAGTGAGTCTTCTACCTTAGACACAGTAAGCACCGCAACGGTATATGTGAATCCGCTACCTCATGTAGTCATCGCAGATTCTATCCAAGATGTTTGCTACGGAGATGTTGTTAATTTGTATAGCTTTGCAGATAGTGCGGGTCCGCTTTACACGTATCAGTGGACTCCGAATGATGCAAATACCAATATTGCTAACGCAAATGCAGCAATAACTACGGCTATCCCCAATTTTACGACTACCTTCACTTTGTATGTAACTTCTAATGGTTGTGTAGGAACAGATAATACGACCATATATGTTCATACACGTCCTACAGGTTCTATTCATCCTCCTGTTGCGGACATTTGTCAAGGGCAACCTCTTTTGGTAGATGGCAAGGCGGACGGCGACCCATTTGGTACAGATACCTTCTATCACTATACTTGGACACCTTCCTTAGGATTGAGTGACCCCAATAGTCCTACGCCTTTGGCAACTCCTGACACCACAACGGATTATATCTTAATGGTAAATTCGGACTTTTGTCCCGGTTACAAAGACACTTTGCGCGTCATTGTGAAGCCTACGCCGATTGCCAATATTCATACGCAAGATACGCTGATTTGTGGAGGGGATTCCAAGCAACTGATTATGACCTATAGCTTTGCAGGAACGCTTCCTGCTACGCCTATCATTTTCAATTGGACGCCTAACACGAATATTGATAACGCAAACATTCAAAATCCGACCGTTTCGCCTACGCAAACCACGATTTATACGGTTTCGGTAAGTGTTGCGGGGGAATGTCCTACGACTGACCAAGTGAAAATTGAGATTGCACCGCCTATCAACGCGCTTGCTACTGCTGATACGAGTACGGTTTGTGCGGGTGAAGCTGTGGGCTTACACGCATCAGGCGGCTATGGCAGCCCTACCTATCATTGGAGTCCTATCCCAAGTCCTGATGATAGTACAAGCAAGGATATAATGGTGTCTCCAACAGATACGACTTCCTACATTTTGACTTTACAAGAAGGACATTGTAGCGATAAAGATACGGTTACCATTTTTGTAAATCCGATGCCTGTGGCAGATGTGTATGCAACAAATTTGACGGGTTGCGCACCTTTTGATATGCAGTTTAGCGAACACGCGACAAATGCGAGTACGTACATTTGGAACTTTGGAGATGGCTCGCCTGTCTTGAATGAGCCTACAGTAATGCACACTTTCACACAAGCAGGCGACTATATGGTCATTTTCACTGCGATAGGTGCAGGAGATTGTCAAGACAACGACACCTTGCATATTTCAGTATCTGATACGGCTTCTGCCAACTTTACTTCTATTCCGCCTATAGATTCGACTATGCAAGTGCCGACCGCAACGGTGGTTTTCACAGATATTACGCCAAATGCCAATAGTTGGATGTGGGATTTTGGAGATGGTATGATTTCTGCCGAACAAAATCCAACGCATAGCTATCAAATGCCAGGGGAATATACGGTAACTTTGGTGGTAACAAATGGCAATGGTTGTGTAAGTCATGTGATAAAAACGCCATACATTGTTACGGAAACGGGCTTGTTTATCCCCAATATCTTCACGCCAAATGGTGATGGTTTCTACGATACTTGGAACATTCAATATATCGGAAAACAGAACTTTGAAGTGGCTGTGTTTGACCGTTGGGGCGTAAATTTATTTACGGCTACAAGTCCCGAAAAATCATGGAATGGTACAGACCCCAAAGGCAAAGCGTTGTCCGAAGGCGTTTATTTCTATACGGTAAAAGTAGGAGATAAGGTGTTTAATGGCAATGTAACACTGATGAGATAGGTTTTGGTTTCACGCAGATAAACGCAGATATGGCGGATTTCGCAGATATTGTGTTTTAGCTCTGTGAAATAATGAAGATAAAAACAGCCAAAGGTTTTCGGACTTTTGGCTGTTTTATTTCGTTATTAAAGTGGCTCACTTTTGAAAAGTGAGCCACTTTAATAACGACAGCTATGGGCAAAAACCGTATATTTGCATTTATTTTCTGAAACCTATTCCATTTATAATATGGCAAATTTTATAGAAATAGACTTTCTAACCATAGAGCAACTGATTCAACAGGCAAAAGATAACGCTTTTAAGGCAGTAAATGTCGAATTGATAAGTTTGCACTGGGAAATTGGAAAATATCTTAGCCCCAAACTTGCGCTTGCAAGCAAAGGTGATAGCATTGTTTGCGATTTAGCCGACTATTTGATGCTTAAACACCCACATTTAAAAGGCTTTGACAAACGCAATATTTATAGAATGGTCAAATTTTATGAAACCTATTTTTATCTTGCAAATGAGAAATATACTAAAAATGAAATTGTGGGGTTGAAAATGACACAATTTCCAATATTGAATAATAATGAAAATGTACTATTATTTTTGAGCAAAATAGCTTGGTCGCACCACTTAGAAATCCTTTCTGCTTGCAAAAGCATTGAAGAAAATATTTTTTATATTTACTTGACTATCAAGGAAAGATATACGGTAAAGCAACTCAAAAGACAGATTCAAAGCAGCGTTTTTGAACGTTTTATGCTTACCAATATTGATGCTTATAAAGGATTACAAAACCTGCCACAAACACCCCTTTTACAAAATGTTTTTAAAGATAGTTATGTTATAGAATTTTTGAATCTCCCTGCCTATCATAGTGAAAAAGATTTACAAAAGGCATTAATCCAAAATATGAAAAGCTTTATTTTGGAATTGGGAAATGATTTTGTCTTTATTGGCGAAGAATATAAAGTGCAAGTTGGAATGCACGACTATTATTTAGATTTACTGTTTTTTCACAGAGGATTGAGTTGTTTGGTTGCTATTGAGTTGATTTATAGCCGTACACAAAAAAGCGCAACAAAGTGAAAAAAAAGCTTGCGCAAGACGGAAAAAGTTAACTATTTAAAAATCAGACTATTATTTTAGGAA
>JAYUZN010000594.1:0-3718 GCA_043751755.1 Bacteroidota bacterium
TCCTTATCTTCTTCGCAAATTATTGTTATTATTCCTTGTATTATTATTATTCGTTGTTCCTCCCCGATTGTTGCTATTGCGGTTTTGCGGGGGCGGACTCTTTTTGACGGGCGGAATGGGCGGCGTTTTCTGCTCTGGACGCTTAATGATAGTAGGCGGAGGCGTATCCTTGATAGGCTGCTCGTTTTGAGGTGGCTCATTGCGCAGCGGAGGCGTATTTTTAAGAATCACTGGTTTTTCAGGCTGCTCGTTTCGAGGCGGCTCATTGCGAGGCGGAGGTGTATTGCGCAGAATCACAGGTTTTTCAGGCGACTCTTTGTGAAGCGGCTGATTTTTAGGCACTTCTCTACGCAGCGGCTCATTTTTGGTCAATTCCTTTTTGATAGGTACGTTTTTAGGCATATCCTTATGAGGCGGCTCATTTTTGGGCGGTGCATCTTTGCGCAAAGGCGTTGGATTGCCCTTTGCTACGAGGCGGTTATTTTTTTGTCCTCTGTCTTGGTCTCTATTTCTGTCCCTATTTTCCCTGTCATTGCGTGGGTTTTTACTGCCATTTTGTCCCACTCCATCAATGAATCCCATTTTGTCATTGTTTCGGTCTTCGCTGTCTTCTTCTACTACTTCATTTGAAAGAGCGGGAGCGGGAGTTCCTTTTTTGTTAAGGGCAAGATACTCCTTTACTAAGGACACATCTAAGGAATACCAACTTGTTTCTCCTTCGTAGGAAAACCACATTTTGCGGCGAAAAATATCCGTTTTTTGAAGGCTTACTTTGCCTCTTTCTGTTTGCAAAAATTCTATATGCGGAAAATCTTTGAGGGCATCTTTATAAGCGTCAAGTTCATAATTGAGGCAGCATTTCAATCGCCCACAAAGCCCCGAAATCTTGGCTGGATTGAGAGAAAGATTTTGGTAACGTGCCGCAGAAGTGGTTACAACTTTGAACTCGGTGAGCCAAGTAGCACAACACAATTCGCGCCCACATACCCCAATTCCGCCCACAAGTGCCGCTTCATGCCGCAAGCCAATTTGCTTCATTTCCACCCGAATTTTAAACTCTTTTGCCAATAGTTTAATCAATTCCCGAAAATCTACCCTTGCATCTGCAATATAATAAAACGTGGCTTTTGTGCCATCTCCTTGAAACTCAACATCACTGAGTTTCATATCGAGGCGCAAACTGCCAATGATTGCCCGCGCGGTCTGAATAGAAGCGGGTTCTCTATTTCTGGAATGACTCAATTGGTCTGTATCTGTGTCATTTGCCCTGCGGTAAATTTTGGGATAGTTTTCGCCCTGCGAAACGCCTTTTTTGGCGGCTTGCAACTGGGCAAGTATGCCGCCCAAAGAAATTTGTCCTATATCAAAACCCCCTCTATCGCCTTCTACGACTACCCAATCGCCAATGGCAAGCCGCAAGCCATTCACATTTCTGTAAAAGCCTTTGTGCGTATTTTTGAAGCGAATTTCATATACATTATTCATTTCCGTAGCGGTTGGCGGAAGCATATTCCCCAACCAATCAAAAGTATTCAGTTTATTGCAACCCCCCGTTGCGCAGCCGCCCGAAGAACAGCCGCCTGTTCCTCCCGTACCACATGAACCACAAGCCATATATGTTAAGAATTGAAAATTGAAGGTTGAGAATTGAAAATTAAGTAGTTGATTTTCAATTCTATATATATTAAAGCATTTTTTCGAGAAAAATACTACAACAAAGTTACACTTATTTTTGGGAGTGGGCAAATTTTTTTGAAGGGAAAGAAAAAGCAATCAATTATAGATTTGTAAAAATACCTAAAAAATTTCTGTTTTTGATAGAAAAGTGTTATTTTTGTGCGCTAAAAAATTATTTAAAATGAAATTTTATGTATTATAACATAAATGTTTTTCCAAAATTAATTTCCTATCTCCTAAATTTCAGATAAAAATGAGGGTAAAATTTTGCCTTCTTTTTTCACAAAATCAACACAACAAACATGAATCAACTCATACATTCCACGTCTCCCTATCTCCTGCAACATGCACATAACCCCGTAAATTGGTATCCGTACAGCGAGGAAGCATTGGAAAAAGCAAAAAAAGAAAATAAATTAATGCTTATTAGCATAGGATACGCCGCTTGCCATTGGTGTCATGTCATGGAAAAAGAGTCTTTTGAAGACCAAGAAGTGGCAGATTTGATGAATGAGCATTATATTTGCATAAAAGTAGATAGGGAAGAACGCCCTGATGTGGACAAAATTTATATGGACGCTGTGGTCGTGATGATACAACATGGCGGCTGGCCCCTCAACTGTATTTGTTTGCCTGATGGCAGACCTTTGTATGGAGGCACATATTTTCCCAAACAAAATTGGCTAAATGTGCTGAATCAAGTGGCAGCTGTTTTTGCACAAAGAAAAGAATACGCCTTTGAGTATGCCGAAAAGCTCACTTCTGCCATGTTAGAAATGTCAAAAATAGCCAAAAATGAGCAAAAACTTTCTTTTTTGCCCGAAGATTTGACGCATATTGTCTTGGATATTTTGCAAAATACAGACAAAGAATGGGGCGGGCAGCAGACGGATAGGAATAAATTTCCGCTACCTTCCAATCAACTTTTCCTGCTTCATGCTACTTTTTATGCAAAAAAGTATGATTTTCCTACACAATTACAAGCTCAAGCCACAATTAACCTACATAACACCCTGACTCGTATGGCTTTGGGCGGCATTTTTGACCAAATCGGCGGAGGTTTTTCTCGATATAGTACGGATAAATATTGGCAGGTTCCTCATTTTGAGAAAATGTTGTATGACAATGCGCAAATGATTAATTTATATGCACAGGCATATCATAGTTTTGCCAATCCTTTGTACAAAAGTGTTGTATATCAAACCATTAACTTTGTAGAAAAGGAACTTTCCGCGCCAGAAGGAGGTTTTTATTCCTCGCTTGATGCAGATAGTGAAGGCGTAGAAGGGAAATTTTATGTATGGAAAAAAACAGAGATAGAACAGGCTTTTCTTGGCTCGAAGTGGGAGGCTTTAACTGCCTCATTCTGTACCTTTTATCGTATTTCAGATGAAGGAAATTGGGAAGGGGCAAATGTTATTTGGGCTACGGAAACCATAGAACGTTATTGCCATGATTTGAATCTGCCAGAATTTTTGGCAGAAGCCGAAAATATGCGCAAGCATTTGTATGAAATTCGCAGCAAAAGGGTTCGTCCTGCCTTAGATGACAAAATTCTTACGAGTTGGAATGCCTTGATGATAAAGGGTTTAATACAGGCTTCGCAGGTTTTTTCTGAAAAAAAATGGCTGGTTTTGGCAGAAAAAAGTGGAGAATTTATTTGGCAAAATCTCACAGGGGCTGTGCCGAGAGGCATCTCAAAAGATACGCCTATTCCGATTCGTTTGTTTAGAAATTACAAAAATGGAGAAAAAACGATTCCTGCCTTTTTGGACGATTATGCCTATTTAATAGAAGCCTATTTGTGCCTTTTTTCGGCGAATATGCAGGAAATTTGGTTAGAAAGAGCCTTGAATTTGTGGCATTATGTGGAGGCAAATTTTTATGAAGAAACGACAGGTATGTTTTTTTATACAGAAGGAAATCCTGCTGAAATTGTGCGAAAATATGAGACTTCTGATGACGTAACGCCTGCTGCTTGTTCGGTTTTGGCGCATTGTTTATTTATTTTGCACAAAATTACAGGCAAATCAAAATATGA
>JAYUZN010000595.1:0-7662 GCA_043751755.1 Bacteroidota bacterium
ACAGGCAAACCATGCGTATCCCAGCCGCCTTTGCGCTTGACTTGAAAGCCTTTGAGGGTCTTGTAACGGCAGAAAATATCCTTCACTGTCCGCGCCATAACATGGTGAATGCCCGGCAAGCCGTTTGCAGAAGGCGGACCTTCGTAGAACACAAATTCAGGATTTCCTTCACGCGTGGAAATCGAGCGTTCAAAGGTGTTTTGTTCGTCCCAACGCGCCAGAATTTCTTGGTCTATGTCGGGGAGGTTTAGGTGTTTGTATTCGTTGTATTGCATATATGATGAGTGTCGGTTGTTTCGCACAGATTAGTTGATTTTGAGTTGTTTAAGACGCTTAATGATGTCTTCAAACTCTTTTGGGTCGAAGTAATTCATAATCTGATGGTATAAATGATTTTCGTCTATTCCCTTAACTTTATAAGCAAAAATACTTGGATGTTTTTGTTTTTTTAGCTCCTCATGAATTGTTTTCACATAATGTAGCAAATACCATTTACCGCTTACAATTTCCTTTATTTGGGAAGCTGAAATCTTATTTTGGAAGGCAAATTTATCCAAGTCATTTTTTTTTCTCCCTAAATGTTCAGCATTAAATGCCTCGATACCTCCAAAGGTTTTTTTTATTTTCTTAAAAGCCTTATGTTGTTTTGTATCTTGAGTAAATATGAGGCATGAGCATTTTTTTGCGACCTCAAGCCCTTTTTTCATTTTATCAAATCGAAGATTACTCCACCATTTATTGAAGAACTTACCTTCTTGGCAATGTGTCATTAAGGCATCAAGCCCCATGTAGTACAATATTTCTTGCGATTCTTTGAATGTTTTTTCTAATTCTGCTAAAAAAGTAGCTGAAATATCTGTTGGAATCGCTTTTGTAAAAGCGCAAATAACTTGGGATAAATTATTTGAAGTGACAAAGTAGGTTTCTATTGAATAATATCTGAGTATTAATAAGCCTTTTAACTGATTGATTTCTACCCATTTTTCAGGGTTTTGATAAGCAGTTGAATCTCTATCAATAATTCCTAAAACATGTTTAAGATTATCCGCATCTTCGTTAAAACCATCTTGCAAAATTCGGATAGCTTGTATCACATTTTCGCAATTGTCCGCATTACATTCCTCAAAATAGTTTGCAGGATAAATAGTAACCCCTACCTGAGAAGCAAACTTGTCTGCTAATTGTGTATATATTTGCCTATCTGATAAAGCTTCTACAATTACTATTGCGCCAGACATTTCGGCTTGTATAAAGATATTTTCTATTTTTCTTTCTAAATTATCCATTATGTCGGTTATTTAAGTCTTCTTAGATATTTTTTATTGCCAAATGGAATTTCTGGGCTATGCGTAGCCACAATAATCTGCGCTTGTGGCGCAAATTCGCTCAACAAAGGCAGCAATTCTCTTTGCCAAGCCATAGAGAGCGAAATTTCTGGCTCATCTATGAGAAATACATTGCTTTCCCGCCCTGTAATGAGAAAAATCGTTAGCAAACTCAACAAATGCCTTTCGCCACTTGAAAGCTCACTTAGCTGATGAAATGCTTTGTTCGGATGTGGAAAAACGATTTTTGCCTCAACTGCATCTAAGACCAATTTTTTCCCGTCAATCAAAAAAGTGTTAAATCTTTTGATGACTTCATTTATTGCCTTTAATCCTATATCTTCTTTCTCATTCTTTTCTGCTTGTTTTAGCATGTTTACCACCAAAGATTGAAATATTGTATTTTCTGCTGAAATACTATCAAAAGCATCTGAATCTACAAACTGCCTCAATTTATCTTTGGGAAGAGAGTCTTCTAAACCGCTAATTACAGATTGAAATAACGTTTTTTTAGCCGTAAAACGTTGTGCAAAGTCTGGCGGAATCGTTGTATGATGTTCCGAAGTAAAAAGGCTTCCAATCGTTTGCAAAAAGGCATTATTCATTCCTTGTATCACCGCATTTGTAGCGTCTCTATAGGTGGTACGAAGGTCTTTCTCAATACGTTGTATGCTAAAGTCATCCATAATAACATGGTTTTCTACAATATCTGATTTTTGAGATAGGCTATTTACGCGCTTATCTACCTGCTGTCGTAAACTGTCCAAAATCTGCTTTGCTCGCCCTTCAGGTAGCATGGCTAATTGGTCGAGTAGCGATAACTGAGCCTCCATATTCTCCATAAAAGATTGGTTCGTTTCTACTACGCCTCTATTTAGCCCCAAAAAAACAGACCGAGAATAGGTTGCCAATATCTCATAGATTTCAGGCATATCATTATCATTATTGTATCGTTCTAACCAAGGGTTATCGATATTTTCGCAGTTTACGGCAAGTACATATTCATTTTCTCCTTGCAAAAAAGTGAGTTTAAAGGCTTTCACGTTCTCATTTTTGAGATAGGCAATGTCTTTTTTTAAAATAGCTTGAATAACACGGAGCAAAGTGGTTTTGCCACTGCCGTTTTCGCCATGTATAACCGTAATAGCTTCTTCAGAAAAAGTAATTGTTACTTCTCTTTCGGGGTCTTTAAAGCCTCTGAGGTAGAGTTCTGTAATTCTGGAGAGAGGCGCGTTTTCAAAATCAAGCGTTTTAGCAAATTGTTTATTTTCAATATTTGGTAAAGGAATTGAAGTGTTCTTTTTGGGGGCATGAACATAATAAAACCCCCCTCTCGCAAAAGAAAAGCCTTGAGAAAAATATTTGATTCCTTCTGCTTCATGAAAAATAATTGCACATCTTTCATCAACAGGATTATTAGGCTTATCGTGTGTACACCACCAATCTATCCAGTTGCCATATAGTTTGTCATTATTTGCGATTGCGTCTGGAAAATCTTTACTTTCAGCAGCTTGCCTTACTGTAATAATGTTTTTTATGGTTGCTATAAAATACTTCCCTTTATAGGCAGCATGTCCCGCAACAAGGATTTTTTTTCCAATATACTGCTGTACTCGCCACTTGTTAAATAGCCACGCCATAGCAATGCCAAATCCACGCACTTTTTCAAGCGGCGTTTCGCCCTCTCGCACGCATATTCCCGTAAAATTCGGCTCGTCTTTTTGTATTATTTCTACGATATTCATATAGCTGATTATTTTTGTGAATACAAAGATATTCCATTTTGGCTAAAAAAGGAAGAAAATAAAAAATGTGTGATGATGAAAAAGCATCATAGTCTGCCTGTTCACGTAGTTTTTCAAATTGCTACGTTTTGTATGTTGTATAGCTGCTATTTATCGTCTAATCTTGCATAAAATTTTTGTATGAATGATGAAAATGCCATTTTCATAAGCTATTCTCTATCAGCTTACTACTTCGCTGTTTTAGTTCTTTTTTGAGGAAAACGATTTCTTTTACTTCTGTTGCAATTCGCTGCATTTCGGCTTTATCCTTATGAATAGGCAACTGAAAATCCATGATTCTATTGCCCAAAGTAGAAAGGGTAGCTTGCGTAAAAGTCATCATATCTACTTGTTCTTGTACAATGTTGGAATTTAACAAATAGAACAAATAAAATGGATTTAACTCCGCCGTTTTCAATACTCTTATTTTTCGCAAATGACTTTGAATGATACATTTCGTATCAGAAGCCGTGATAATGGCGCAACGCCCTATTAAAAAAGTGCCGTCATTGACAAATAAAATGTCGTTTTCTTGGATGTCTTGCTGTTTTTTGTATTGCAAATAAATCTCTTCTGCTACGGATTTTACAGGATTTGCCTTTATTTCCCAATTCACAATGTCTGTTGTTCTTACAAAAGGAATATTGCCTGTTCCGTAGAATTTTGAACCTATTTCATTACCTCTTTTAATTTGTAAAACGCCTTTTTCTACCAATTCTCCCACTTTTACCAACTCATATTTTCCGCTTTTTTTGATGGCAGAAAGTGCTTGTTTAATTTCAGGTTTGTATGTTTCAGGAATATAAATATGGTCTTGCGTTTCTGTGGTATCTACTACAAAACCTAAAGTATTTTCTTCTGCTAATGTACCAGCTAAAAAGTTTTTGAAGTTTTGTGCAATGTTAGGTGTTTCGTCATCTAAGATTTTTTCGCCTTTTGCGTCCAAAATATAAGCTGTATCGCTTCCCATTTTATAGGTAGGTTTGCCATTTTTGTCGTGTCCAATGGCTTCAGCTATAGCCATAAAAACTTGTTTGCGGTTTTGCTTTTTTTTCTCCAAAAAGACAACACTCGTTTTGGTGTGTGTGCTGGGTTGAAAAGTTTCCTGCGAAAGAGAAACTACGCCCATAACAGAACAGTATTTTTTCACATATTCCCAAATATATCTATCCGAAGGATTGCCAAAAACGCCTTCAGGCAAAATAATTCCTGCCCTACCTCCTTCTTTCAATAATTGAACTATTCGCTCTACAAACAAAATTTGAGGAGGCTGTTTGTCTCGCAATTCTTTGGTAATAAGCCATTTATTATGGGTTAAATCTAAACCATTTTGTACTTTATTTTCGTTCCAAAAGTAGCCTAATTCATATTGTCGCAATAAATCAACGCCTACAACGGGGATTTTCGCCCCGAAAGGCGGATTCGCCAAAATTAAATCAAAACTGCCTAATTGAATTTGTTGTTGGGTTTCTTGCTTCCAATTTTTGGGAACCTCAAGGCTATTTTCACAAAAAATATGATACTCACTTTCTCCCAAAATGGTTAAGTAAATCTTTGCCAATTTGCTCAAAAACAAGTCTTTATCAATTCCAGAAATAAAATAATCCTTTGCTTTATTTTTAATCAGATGCTGCAAGATATGGGCAATGAAGCCTCCTGAGCCACAGGCAGGGTCGATAATTTTCTCACCCGATTGCGGCTGCAAGACATCTATCATCATCTGCACAATATTTCTTGGCGTAAAAAATTGTCCTTCTCCGCCCCGAAAAGAAGTGCCAATTAATTCCTCAAAAGCATCTGCAATTATGTCTCTATCGGCACTCAAAATGGCATACTCCTCCATTTTTGAGACAATAAAAGAAAGGTCAAAAGCTGGAATTTCTAACTCCTCCTCGTCTTCAAAAATGTCCGCATATTTGTTTTTTACCTTTTCAAAAAGCAGGTTCATTCGCTTTTGAAACTCAGCCAAACTTTCATTTGGGCGATTGGCAAAATTGACAAGTTCTTGATTGTCAAGGTATTTTTCATCAAAAATTTTGCAAAAAAGCAAACGCATAATATTTTGCGCAATCTTTTCATCTCTGGTTATACCTGTTACATTTCCTGCAAAATAATCGCGTATTTCCCTAAAAATAAGTTTTAAGTTATTGATAGGTACTAAATTATGCTTGTAAATTAATTTTTTAGGCTTGCCAATTTCTGAAGCTATAAATAAATCCATATTTTAAGGTTAAATTTTGTAGCTTAATAGCGTGGCGCGCTTTTGAAAAGTGCGTCACGCTATTAATGTTTTAAGGTTAAATTTTGTTATGTGCGTTTACAATAAATGCCATAAAATCCACAGTTTCTGCCACAGAGTGATCAGTCATTGCCACATTGCACCACCTATGCCCGAACCGCACATTTTTGGCATTATGCCTTATTTCGCTTTCTGTCAAAGGCTCTACGTGCATAATTTGCAAGCTACTATCATCGCCTTCGCCACGCTTATTGCTGCCCCATTCAGGTTTCCACCTGCGTTCACGATGTCTATCAGGCAATTGTGCAGGATTCTCATTTGCAGGGCTTTTACACAAAGGGCAGCAAACCATATCTTCTTTTTCGGTAGGAAAAGAGGAGGTAGGCAATGTTAGAGAAATATCAATTTGTTGATTTTCCAAAAGTGTTTTTACTGTGTTATATATTGTATGAAAATCTACCTCATAAAACCCAGTAACGACAGAAATCCCCAAACTTGCATACGCTTGAACAGCATCATGCCACTCACAAGCCTCATAAGCAGTGATAACACAGGCATTTTGATTCCATTGAGACATTTCCCAATGCTTTATCGTTTCAATATGCGGAAACCAATGATGTGGTAGCACGACATATCTTTCAGGAAGTTCAAAGACTTTTTCAGAAGGATAAGAAACTTCATTACCCTGAACATCTTTCACAATAAAATACAAGGTATGAATTTCTATTTCAATTCTTTCAATGGGTTTGGCAAAAGAAATAGGGTGTGCAGCCACCACAAGCGGATGCCAACGCAAATTTCGGTTTGAAAAAGGCGCAAGTCCACCGATTCCTCTTGTACATAAAGCATCTCTTTGCAATTTTCCGCCGCCAAGCCCTTGTCCACTATCTCTTGTGGTTTTGCTCATTTTGGCAAAGGTATTTTTAAACTCCTTTTTTGCCTCCTTATCTTCAATGCTATTGATAAGTATATCCGAGATTTGACTACATAGAGTTATGACCTTTTTATCGGATTCGGTCAAAAAATTTGCGCTAACGGTTCTGCCTGCTGCCATAGTTTAATAGGAATAAATATTGAGCAACAAAAGTACAAACTTTTTCTGAGAACTTACGGGAAATAGTGTGTTCAAAGGTGTTTTGTTCGTCCCAACGTGCCAGAATTTCTTGGTCTATGTCGGGGAGGTTTAGGTGTTTGTATTCGTTGTATTGCATATATTAAGCCGGATAATTATTGTTAAATTCAACACAAAGTTATTCCATTTTGACTAAAAATGGAGAAAATAAAAAATGAAAACGGATAATTGTGGAAAAGCATTATAGCCCCCCGCAGGGGATTCGGCGGGAAATAGGACGAGGGGGGTATATGAAAAAATGCTTCTTCATGGATTGTTGAATATGTGGGAACAAAAGTAGGGATTTTTTTCAAAAAAGAAAAAAATCCTTTATTTTTCTCACAAGGCTTTTACATATGGGTTAGGATTACGACAAATGCAAGGATTAATATAAGCAAATGCGCCCATAAATCGTTCAAGTACCGCAACAGGTACGAAATTCCTGCAAATTTAAGGCTTTTTTGGGGAAATACAAAAATTTTGGCAATAACCGTAAATCTTGTATATTTGTAGCCACAAGTATTCATAAAAATACTACATATATAGGTAGTATAAGCCTTTTTATTTTCCAATATTAAAACAAATCGTACATTTACAGAGCCATTATGCTTTTGACCTGTATGGTTTATTTTTGGTAAAACAAGCAGCTTGAGGCATATTTGATGTTAAGATATTAACTTTTAATTTATTCCATTAAACAAATTTTAGCCGATGAAAAACAGCTATTTATCATTGAGTCTGTTCTTGCTCACCTGCCTACTTCTACCCGATAGTGTGTTTGCGCAGTGTGTGCCGCCTGCAGCACCTACGGCAGTTACGGCAACTCCTGATACTACTTGTATCAATTCGTCCATTTCCCTAAATGGAACAAGTGCAGGAAATGACATATATTGGTACACCGTTCCTACAGGCGGAATCGCGTTGGGAATGAGTGCGAGTGGCGTGAATTTTAGCACCATTTTTCCAGGTACTACTACCTATTATGCTGAATCACAAGTACCTGCGGGCGGTTCACAAACGTTTACTTACACAGGAGCTATGCAAACCTTTACGGTTCCTGCCAACATTACCACCATTACTGTGGACTGTTATGGGGCAGAAGGTATCGGAATGAACGGCTTTTTGGCAGGAAAAGGAGGCAAAGCAATGGGCGATTTGACGGTTACACCTGGACAAATCATAAATGTGTATGTAGGCGGGCAA
>JAYUZN010000596.1:0-3882 GCA_043751755.1 Bacteroidota bacterium
AAAATATTTACAGGAAATGACCTTGTCAAAGGCTGGAATGGCAAGTCTGTTTCAGGAGAAGATGCGCCCGAAGGCGTTTATACCTACTTGGCAAAAGCCGTTCTCAATAGCGGAAAATATGAGGAACTCGCAGGGACGATAACCTTGATAAGATAGGCAGTGAACAGTGAACAGTTAGCAGTTATTTCTTATCTTTCAACTCTCAACTTTCAACTCTCAACTTTCAACTTCTCATTTCGTAGGCATCATAATCGTTCTCGACACAATAAAATAAGGCACCATTCCTGCCTTCAAAATCACACGTTGTCCTGTGCCACCATTTGCCAAAAAAGTAATAAATCCTGTTCCTAACTTAAATCCCGGCTCCCGATTGACGGCATACATGAAGCGTTGCAAAGGGTAGCAATTCAGTTTGACCGCAGATTGATGAGGTTGTACGCTTTTTTCTGACATTTCGCAATTCGGATTTGTCTCTAAATACATCGTTTTTATGCCTTTCAAAAACCCTTCCGACCTGTCGTCATCTTTATCGCTTATCCAATTAATGCCAATAATTCCTACCGCATTAGGCGTTTTCTGCACATATTGCAATACATTTGGGTTACTTTTGGCAGAAAAACCTTTAGACGTAACTTTTTCGCCCTTCAAAATACTATCCCGAATATGCTGCACAGTGCTTGACTTTTCATGGTCAAACACCAACAAAATATCGCCCAAAGGAGAGGCAGGATTTATCTGTTTCCATGTATTTATTTTTCCTGTAAAAATGGCTTTTGCTTGCTGAATGGTAAGAGAAGTATCCTTGTTTTCCGCATTGACAATCATGGCAATCGCATCTTGTGCCAAAGGTTTTAGCATCACTTTCGTATTTTGTTTGGTAACATATTCCGTTTCCTCTGCCGTCAAGCCCCTACTTGTAATGGCAAAACGAAAGGAATCCGAAGACATCATTCTCCGAATCGCCTCCTCGCCCGGCAGGTACAAAGGGTGTATAATAGCATCAGGATAAAGATGTTTATAAACGTCAATCTCCTCCTCCATAATGAGTTTAAATGTTTCATCTACGGTAATATAAATCTCACCCGATATGGCAGATTCTGGTTTTTTGTCTGTTTTAGCAGGAGAATTACAAGCCACAAACAGGCTCAAACAAGCCAAAAGGCTCAAAACTTTCAGGTATGTCATGGTTTTTCGCTGTATTGCTGCAAAGATACAAGTAAAAACCTTTTTCCATAAAATAAACCTGAAAAAAGTAAAGCACATTGCGCTTAAAAAGGGTAATTTTGCCGCAATCATTCAACAACACTCAAAAATGAATCTGTCTTTACACAACAAAACCGCCCTTGTCTGTGGTAGCACCGCAGGAATTGGCAAAGCTGCTGCCCTCGAATTGGCACAATTGGGCGCGAATGTCCTGCTTTTGGCACGCAATGAAGCAAAATTGCAGGAAACTATAGCGGACTTAGACACTTCGCAAGGGCAGCAACATAGCTATCTCATAGCGGATTTTGCACAGCCCGAACAGTTGAAAAATGTTTTAGCGGCTTATTTTTCCCAAGGAAAAGCTGTGCATATTTTGGTTAATAATACAGGTGGACCCGCAGGAGGCAGCATTTTAACGGCTAATATTTCGGAGTTTACGAATACTTTTCAGCAGCATTTGGTCTGCAATCATATATTGGCACAAGCGGTGATTCCTTGCATGAAAAAAGCAGGTTTTGGGCGCATTATAAATGTCATTTCTACCTCTGTAAAGCAGCCTTTGCGCAATCTCGGCGTGTCGAATACCATTCGTGCGGCGGTGGCAAATTGGGCAAAAACCTTGTCTGTCGAGGTTGCGCCTTTTGGGATAACGGTAAATAACATATTGCCAGGGGCAACAAATACGGAACGTTTGGCTTCGATTATTGCGAATCGTGCAGCAAAAACAGGCAAATCTGAAGCAGAAATTGCAGCAGAAATGCAGGCAGAAATCCCTGCTTTGCGGTTTGGAGAAGCAGCAGAAATCGCTGCGGGTATTGCATTTTTGGCTTCGCCCGCAGCAGCTTATATAAATGGGATAAATTTGCCTATTGATGGCGGGAGAACGGGCTGTTTGTAGCGTTACAGGGTGGCGAACCTTTCAAAGGTGCACCACCCTGCAAATTCATAAATTTAGCATTTTATCAAAGTGAAACTATTTAATTCCTCCGCCACAATTGCCAGCCCTTCCTCCAAGCTATGTGGACAATAGCCCAAGTCTTTTTTTGCCTTGTCTAACTGAAAAGCCGTATGTGGCGGGCGTTTTGCCCTTTGTTTCAAGGTTTCAGAATTTATTTCTCCAATGAGATTTGTATCTAATTTCCAAAAAGTGGCGACTCTTTTTGCCAAAGTTACTATATCCATTTGTTCGGGGCCGCAAATATGATAAATGCCTGTCGCACCGCGAATCGCCGTTTCGACACAAGCCCAAGCCAAATCCTGCGCCAAAGTAGGGCAGCGCAATTGGTCATTTACCACCGTTATTTTTTTGCCTTGCTCCAAAGATTGCTTTACCCACAACATAATATTGGAGCGTGTAAGCCCGTAAGTTACGCCATACAGCAAAATCGTGCGCAAAATGGCTGCTTTTGCCCCAGACGCAAAGATAGCCTGCTCCGCCTTCCACTTCGACAAGCCATAATAATTGACAGGTGCGGGCAAATCTGCTTCGTTATAATAGCCCTTTTTTCCGTCAAATACAAAATCCGTAGAAACATGAATGAGGTGTGTGCCAAAATCTTTGCAAAGCTGCGCAAGTCCCTGTACCGCCGCCACATTTACCTTGTCGCACATTTCTCGCTCGTCTTCACAAACGTCCACCTGCGTCATTGCGCCCCCATGAATAAGCGCGTCAGGGCGATAGGTTTCAAAGAGACTTTGCCATTTTGCATCCTCATTCAACTCTACCGACTCATATATAAATGTGTCTTTTTGAGGGTGACGATTTTCCCCTTTTGCTGTCGCAATAAACGTAATATCAGGACGTGAGAGGAGAAGGTCTATTATTTTTTGACCTAACAAACCATTGCTGCCTGTGAGAAGTATTTTCATAAGGAGAAATGAAAATTGAGAAATGAAAATTGAGAAATGAAAATTGAAAATTGAAAAATGAAAATTGAAAATTGAAAATTGAAAATTGAGAATTGAGAATTGAGAATTGAGAATTGAGAAAAAATCTACCTTATCTTAAATCTTGTTTATCTTGTCAATCTTGTCAAAAAATGCAATCTTGTCAAAAAATAAAACCTTGTCCATACGCCAAAAGTGAGAAAAAAAAACAAATAAACCACAAAATTTGCAAAAATACCTCAAATCCCTTACCTTCGTAGCGAATTTTAACTATCAAAGTTCATATTTTATTCATTCACACAAATCATTTATATTTTCATTATGGGATTATTTAGTTTTTTGAAAAATGCAGGAGCCAAATTGTTTGGCGGAAAAGAAGAAACTCCTATCGCACAAAAGGATAACAGTCAAGTAACTGCTGCCCTTGTAGCCATGGTTGAGCGCATGGGCTTAGGCGTAAATGGGCTTGATATTCAGTTTGATGGCTCGGCTGCGACTGTCAGAGGTGAGGCACACACACAGCAAGACAAAGAAAAAATTGTGCTTACTGTCGGCAATGTAGAGGGCGTAGAAACGGTTGATGACCAAATGACGGTGGTTGAAACCGAAACCCCTGAGCCAGAAGCTACGTTTCATACAGTAGAAAGAGGCGACAGTTTGAGCAAAATTGCGAAGGAAGTGTATGGTGATGCGCATAAATACATGTTCATTTTTGAGGCAAACAAGCCCATGCTTACCAGCCCCGATTTGATATATCCTGGACAAGTATTGCGTATTCCGCAGTTGTAAGCC
>JAYUZN010000597.1:0-2191 GCA_043751755.1 Bacteroidota bacterium
ATAGACGCTTGTGGAAGACGTAGTCCCATTTCCCAAAGCCCATATTCCCGCACCATAGCCATGCGCAAGATTGAAAACTGCTCCAAATGGGTAAGCTGCGTTTTGGTGTATATCCAAAAAGTCATTTCTATCCGAAACCAAATCTGCTCTACGCACCAAAATACCAACAGGCAGGTGCTGAATGTGATTTAGCGTGAGGATAAGGCGCGTATCAAAGGCATATACTCCTGCGTAGCCGATGGCAGTGTTTGGAGGAAGGACAGGCAAAATAGAACTTTGCCCTGCGTAGGCAGGTAAGATATTTCCAGTACATTCTATCGTATTGCCATTGATAACATGAACAATATTTTGCTGATATGCCCCATTCGTAGAAGGAACATGAATGCCAATAAAATTGTGGTCAAAATGATTGGATTCAAGGGTAATATTGCTACCATCTAAGGCATACACCCCAAATTCAGCATCTTCTATGAAGGATTTACCAATTATCAAAGTGCCTCCATTTTGGCACTGCACACTTCGCCACAGGTAGTCGCAGCCATGCAGATGCGAAGTTTGGATATTGAGGGTAGCTCCATTTGTAACAATGATTTCTGCCCCTTCGCATAGCGTTATATCTGTAAGACTTACCGAAAAGTTGTTATCTACCGTAAAAGTGCCATTAATAAGGACAGTCCCAGGTGGGAAGTTTGCACCCACAGAGGTGGAGGTAACATTGCTATAGGTGGTTGCAGCATTTGAAACATTAATAGTAACACAATCTTCGTCATCAAGAGCTGTCCCACACCTAAAATCTGCTGCAATAATATTTGCGCAATTTTCTATGGTAGGGCTTACATTATCACAAGCACAATTCTTAATCTCAATACTGTACGAATAGGTTGCACATCCTGTGCCATTTGCAAGTGTGATAACAGGATAAGCTGTTAAAGTATTTCCTACCAAATTATGTGTCATTGTAAGGGGATTGAGCCATTGGAAAGTCCCTATCTCAAAATCGGTCGAAAGTATATCTCCTACAGTTGCATTTGCGGTAGTGATATTGGGATTTGCAGTAGTGGCGCAAACCGTAACTTGATAAGTAACCGTACTACCCAAAGTATAGGTATTGCCTCCTACCACATTTTTGTCTATGCTGTAAGCAATTTCATTGAGATTTAGGCTCATATCGTCCAAAAGAACATAGCCGTAGCGATACCCTATATTTTGATTCGGAGAAACAGGATTTATTACCTCTGTGTAAACAAATAACCATTGCCAAGTTTGCCCTGAATTAAGGGGATTGATAAAAGGAATCGTATAATATTCATATCCATTAGCGTTCAAATTGGCACCTGTACCCATAATTGCAGCAGGTCCGCCCGCTATTACGCCTGGATTTGCAAATATTTCTTGAGTAGGCACAGGCGGAGATAGCAGAAAATCGCCATGCACCCCAATCTGATTTACTAAGCAGCTTGGGTCTGCTAATCTTGCCCAAAAGCCTACTTGCCCACTTTGTCCTTGCACAATAGGGCGGCAAAGTTGTAATGCAAAACCTTCAGGTGCTTCGGTGCCATTGCTGAGTTCTTGTGCAATTAAGCCTACAAATTGGCTACTTCCTACATTTCCCGGAAAGGGAGTTAATACAATTCCTGTCCCATTACATTCCACATTTACAAATGCTCCTGAGCCTCCTTGATATAAATCGGGAGACGGAGAGGGATTTGCCCCTATTTTAAAAGGGTTGCTCCAACTTGCTGTTGTCCTGTCTCTAAAATCACCCGTATTCAAATAGCACTCAAAATCACCACAATCTATATGTGTGTCCCCACAGATGAGACTTGGCTGACAAGGCGGTGGGGCTATCCAGATACGGATAATATTAGCACTTCCTACTGAACCATTGCATTCAGGTGTGTATAGAATAATCACTAAACCCCAAGTACCAGCAGTAGGCATATAGCTAACTTCTGTGTTTCCATTTACAACTGCAAGAGTTCCTGAAGGAGGAGTAATAAAAATAGGCGGAAACGTTGTTGATACGGTAAAAGGACCAGCTCCAATTAAATTATCATTAAAAAGAACAGGCATGGTAATAGTTGTTTGCCCGAAAAGCATACTATAAGCATCTTCTACTGCGTTAGCAAAACAAGCCCCCATCAAAAAATCCCCCTCATATTCCCAGTCCGTACTTGTTCCCACAACGCCA
>JAYUZN010000598.1:0-12772 GCA_043751755.1 Bacteroidota bacterium
GACGCTTAGGAGCTATTCCTGTCGTTTCTAACAATAATATCGCTCAAATTATTTCCCATAATTTGGAACATATAGCAAACTTAACAAATCATGGCTAAGATGATGAGCAAGAAGTGATTGATAAAATGAAAATTGCTATTGCTAATGCAGAAAAGCTAAAAAAGGATTATGGAACTATTCCCCACATTTTTGAAGTAAATCCATATACTACAGTTGATGAGTTAGTGAAAATGCTCATAAGTACGAGCGAGAAATAAACCATGCTTTAAAAGAGATGAATTTTCCGGAATATCCAATTCCTATTTTGAATATCCAACCCTTCTTTTTTTAAATAAAACCATTTTCAAACTATTCATATCCTACATAAAGAAGTAGAAAACCAGAAACCATGCCAAATATTAAAAATAGCCCCCTAATTTTGTTCCCGAACAGAACGATTCTGTCCTTCCATTCCCAAAATAAAAATTAATGAATTTTATCAAGTATTTTTCGCTTGCAGGTTCTCTACTCCTGTTATCAAGTTGCACTGACGACAAAGCGAAAACAGATTATCATGCCATTCAAACTTCCTACATCGATTCTACCGTCAATATTCAAGATGATTTTTACCGTTTTGCGGTGGGAAATTGGATGAAAAAGAACCCGATTCCGGGTACAGAGGCTTCGTGGGGCAGCTTTAATGAGGTTACAGAAGGAAATAAGAAGATTTTGAAAGAAATTTTGGAGTCTTCTGCCAAAGCAAATGCCGCAAAAGGCTCAAATCAGCAAAAAATAGGCGACTTTTTCCGCACAGGCATGGATTCTGTTGCCTTGAACAAAGCAGGAATAGAACCTTTGAAGCCGTATTTCGACAAAATAAATGCTATAACAGATAAAAAAGGGCTTGTTTCGCTTGTGGCAGATTTGCAAAGCAAAGGCATAGGCACAATTTACGGCTTATGGGCAGGGCAGGACGACAAAAACAGTACGCAAGTCGTTCCGCAACTTTGGCAGGGCGGGCTTTCTTTGCCTGATAGAGACTATTATTTGAAGCCCAATTTTGCAGAAATCAGAGGCAAATATAAAACACACATTGTCAATATGTTTG
This sequence comes from Bacteroidota bacterium, assembly GCA_043751755.1. Lineage (GTDB taxonomy): Bacteria > Bacteroidota > Bacteroidia > J057 > J057 > JAAFHL01. The sequence goes on from JAYUZN010000598.1 coordinate 1,088, forward strand.
CTTTAATGGGAGAAGTTTCCAAAAATGCTACGGCAAATGCAGAAACGATTTTGCGCATGGAAACGGACTTGGCGAAGATTTCGATGGACAGAGTAAGCATGCGCCGCACCGAAAATGTATATCACAAATTGTCTTGGGCGGATTTGAATAAATTGACTTCCGAAATTGAGTGGACACAACATGCCGCAGCGATTGGGATGCCAAAATGTGATAGCCTATTGGTGGGGCAGCCCGAATTTTTCAAGGGTTTGAACACGATGCTCGGCAAGGAATCTTTGGACAATTGGAAAGTGTTTTTGAAATGGCAGATTGCCGCAGATTTGGGAGGCTTTACCAGTGATGTCGTAGGGCAGGAGATTTTTAGTTTTCAAGGTACGGCTTTGAATGGTATCAAAACAAGGAAACCTCGTTGGGAGCGTGTATGGAGAGTTATAGACGATAATTTAGGAGAAGCATTGGGCGAATTGTATGTGGCAAAAGCCTTCAAACCCGAAGCAAAGGAGCGTATGGTCAAAATGGTCAAAAACTTGCAAGACGTTTTTCGCGAAAGAATCCAGAAATTGGATTGGATGAGTGCCGAAACCAAAAAAAAAGCGACTTTGAAGTTGGATAAATTTATGGTCAAAATCGGCTATCCTGACAAATGGAGGGATTATGCTAAGTTGGAAATAGGCGGAACTTCGTATTTGGAAAACGTCATGGCAGCCCGCTCTTTTGAATATCATCGTACCCTCAACAAGGTGGGCAAGCCTGTGGATAGGGCAGAATGGGGCATGAATCCGCAAACGGTAAACGCTTATTACAATCCGAGTTTGAATGAAATTGTATTTCCCGCAGGGATTTTGCAGCCACCTTTTTTCGATATGAATGCGGATGATGCGGTGATTTATGGCGCAATTGGCGCAGTGATTGGACACGAAATGACGCATGGTTTTGACGACCAAGGCAGTGGCTATGATGAGCAGGGCAATTTCAAAAAGTGGTGGACAACGGAGGACAGCCTTAAATTTGCGGCAAAAACCAAGCAAATTGCGCTACAATTCAATAAATATACGATTTTGGACTCGATCCATGTAATTGGGGACTTGACTTTGGGCGAAAATATAGCAGATTTGGGCGGTTTGAGCATAGGCTTAGACGCTTTGAGTCGCACAGAGCAGGCGAAAAAGAATCAGTTGATTGACGGCATGACTTATCAACAGCGTTTTTTCATATCTTGGGAGAATGCGTGGAAAAATAATACCACAAACGAGGCAATGATTCAACAAATTACGACAGACTCTCACTCGCCCGAAGAATGGCGTGGAAATGGACCTGTTACGCATTTTGAAGAGTTTTACAAGGCTTTTGGCATCAAAGAAGGCGGCAAAATGTTCCGCCCTGTGGCAGAAAGGGTTATAATTTGGTAAGAAAATGAAAGTTGATAGTTGAAAATTGATAGTTGATAGTTCTTTGTAAGTATGAGTGAGCAATAAATTAAAAAAATATTTTTAGTATAAAGTGCTTATTATTAGGCAATTATACTAACTTTCAACTCTCAACTTAAAACTTTCAACTCCTTAGTCAAAATATATTAGAGGTTAAACAATGATTGGTTGAATACAAATAGAGAAGCCGTGAGGTTTCTCTTTTTTTGTGGTGTTTACAAAGCCTCTATTCCTATTATTCAAAATTTATGATTTCATGTAATATTTGCCAAATATTCGTTCTCAAAAAAACGATTTTCCTTCCTTTTTCCTATCAAAATTTGCGCATAAAAACCCTGTATGAACACATAATATATTGATATATAAATATCTATATATAATTTTATTCCAAATAAATGAAATACTATTCTTTTCCCCTATCTGCCCCCAAGCCCCATATATCTATGTAATAAATCCTTATATTTAGAAACTTTCTGAAAAAAAAATATTTTTTTTTAGAGCAGCCTCTCCCTATTAACTCATTGATTATGAAAACACTAAGACATATATATGTAGTAGTATGTAGGCTTGCCTAACTTTATTTACAAAAAAAAGCGGCAATAGATTTGGAAATAAAAACATAAACCCTTATATTGCAGTAGCTTATAGTTAAGACTAAGGAAAAAAATAAAGACTTGGGGTTTGATACAGCGCAAAAAATAGTACATGTCAAAGGAATATATTTCAAAAAAAAAATCTACCACTTTTGTTTAAAAGTGTTTTAACAGGCTTTATATTTCAATACATAATACTTTGAGTTCTCGCAGATAAACGCAGATTTTGGCAGATTTCGCAGATGAGTGTTTAATAATCATCTGCGAAATCCGCTGTCATCTGCGTAAATCTGCGAGAAATTACGAAATGTATTGACTACCTAATCAACTTTAATGGACAGGCAAGATGAAAACACGTTTACTTATCATCTTCTTAGGCTGCATATGCAGTTTTACCCATCTTATCGCTACTCGTTGGTACATAACGCCCACAGGGGCAGGGGCTAATACTGGCGCAAGTTGGGCAAATGCTTGTAACGCTTCTCAGTTGCAAACCTTGATTAACAGTGGAGACTTGGGCGATTCTGTCTTTGTTGCGCAAGGCATTTATAAGCCCACCACAGGCAACAATCGCAATATCTCTTTTACCCTCCGAAGCGACCTTAAAATGTATGGCGGATTTCCCATGCCTTCGCAGTTTCTTCCAAATCCTACTTGGGCAAATCGCAATTATAAACTCTATCCTGTCGTATTTTCAGGCGACTTGCAAGGCAATGACCTCAATGCAGACGGCAATTTCTTGAATCAAACGGCAGATAGCATTGTAGGAAGCGATAATAGTTATCATTTATTTAGTGGGAATATCGTCAATGCCAATTGCGTGATTGACGGCTGCGTAATAGTAGGCGGAAGTGGTGGCACGTATGGCGGCGGGTTTTATAACTATTATTATGCCAATCCTACGATTAGAAATTGCTATATCGTGGGCAATCAATCTCAATATGGCGGCGGCGTTTACAACTACGACCATTCAAGCCCCACTTTTACGAATTGTGTGTTTAGGGGAAATCGGGGAAATACAGGGGCGGCGATGTACAATCACTATGTTGCGAATGCGACTATCAACAATTCCCAATTGTTAGATAATATAGCGGATATTCAGGGCGGCGCAATGTATAACAATTATGCCTATCCTTATCTCAATAATTGTGTACTTGCTTATAACGAAGCAGTGCAAGGTGGGGGGATTTACAATCATTTTTCGGCTATGATTCTCACAAGTTGTATTTTGTACCAAAATGTAGCGAATGTAGGGGGAGGAGTTTTCAACAATTCCTCTTCTATGACCTTCAATAGTAGCACCCTTGCGCAAAATATGGCGATAACAAGTGGTGGTGGAATGAAAAATGCAGGCACAAGTAACCCCAAAATTCGCAATACGATTATTTGGGACAATTTCGCAGCGAATGGCAAAAACATAGACAATAGCGGCATCAACAATCCTCTTACCTACAATTCTATCATTGAGGGTCCTTATACAGGCATTTGCATCAATTGTCAAGGGGCAAATGGAAATGTAAATCCGCAATTTACGCAAATAAATGATGCGGACGGAGCAGACAATATTTGGATGACAAATGATGATGGACTTCGCCTAAAACCGTGTTCACAAGGCATTAATGCAGGGGCAAATCAATTTGTACCCGCTTATGTTACCTTAGATATTCGGGGAAAAAACCGTTTTCGCCACCAAGTTACGGATTTAGGGGCTTATGAAAATGCGAACTTTGCAGGAGATGGCTACCTTACTACCCTCAACTCCTCAAATACCACCCTTGCAGCTTGCGAAGAATGTGTAGATATCAATGGTTGGACGCATTATTATGATACTGTGGGCAAAAAAATGGTGCTTTCTTTATTCAAAAATGGCTATGAAATAGGGCAAATTGGAGACGGCACTTTTCAAGTAAAGAGCTTTACTACAGACAATTATGGGTCTGGAACAGGCACAGCTGTAAATGCGCCTTATGCGCAAAATATGGATTGGCATGTGATGAATCGTTGGTGGAATGTAACCCCGAATCCGCAACTTCCTGTAGGCAATACGGGCGTGAAAGTGCGCACGTATTTCACAGACCAAGACACAGCAGACATAAAAGGCTCGGTCGCAGGAAATACGATTGCGGTTCATCAGCTTCGTTTTTACAAAATAAATGGAGCCTCTGCCAGCCTCGACCCTGACGGAGATGGGAATTGCAATGATGCTCATGCAGGGGTTGGTGCGGCAAGCACTTATGACGCAAATGGCTACTGGGAATATGTATATAGCTCAGGCGCATCTTCTCCTAATACTTGGCACAAAGGCGACTTCAATGGCATTGATTATGCCGAATATGAAGTAGCACGTTTTTCGGGCGGCGGTGGCGGCGGCGCAACGAATGGAGGAGGAGCTTTTCCTATGACGCTTCTTTCTTTTGACGGCAACGCCTTTGAAAGGGGAAATGCCTTAGAATGGTGGACAAGTCAGGAAATCGCTGGAGGACATTTTGTCGTAGAAAGAAGCAAAGATGGGCAGCATTTTGAGGAAATCGGCGACCTCGCAGCCGTAGGCAATAGCCTCGACAAGTATCAATATCGCTTTTTTGACAACAATCCTTATTGGGGAACCAACCATTATCGCCTCAAACTTACGGATTATGAAGGCTATATAGGTTATAGTCAAATGTTAGAACTTCATTTTGAGAATATTTCTTTTGTAGCTTATCCCAATCCTGCCCAAAATTTTGTACGAATAGAGGGCAATTTTCCAGATAGATGCGAACTTACTATATATGATATGGTGGGGCTTGCTGTACAACATGAGCCTGTAAATGCAAATGTTATCACAGAAATAGCGGTTCACAAGCTACCAAAAGGCATGTATAACTTCAAACTTACGAGCAAAGACGGGGAAATCATCGTTGTAAAAAAGGTGCTTATTCAAAACTAAGGAACACAAAAACAATACCTTGATGATTTACCACTAAGGCACAAAGGAAACTAAGAAAGGAAAAATGTGCCTTAGATACCTTCTTTTGCCTCATTGCTTAGTGCTTCTTCGTGCCTTAGTGGTGAAGAAAAACATCAAGTTATTAACTTCTGTACCTAACTTTTACCTTAGCAGCCTATTCCCAATTCCGCAATCGAGGCACTTTTTCGCATCACAATAGCCTTTTTTACAAGCGATTAGCCCTTGCGAATGTAAGGCATTTTCGGCAGGAAAACCCAAATCCAAGAAGATACGGGTGAGGCTGTTTTTTTCTATATGCAAAATGGAGAGCAAATCCACCACCCATTCCGAAGCATCTTCCCTGCCATGCGCATTTCGATACAAAAAGCCAAGTGGTGCGAGCAAATTGATGAGTAAAATCTCTTTTTGTGCCTGACCAAGCGGTTTTGCTTTGGAAACAGAATCTTTTCCCAATTTATAATGGGTCTGCCAATATTCGGAAGGCAAAAAAGGCTCATCTATAAAATGGGCGATTTCGCTCATTTCTAAGAGTTGCGTAAGTTGTGGATATTGGTTTACGATAGCAGCAATCTGCGCCAAGCGAATGTCTGGGAAATTGGCAGGGTGCATACGTAGGTAAGAAAAGGGGATTTCTGTGCAAGAAAGGGTATGTTTTGCCTGTAAATACGTCCATTCATGGGTCATAGTTTCTGTAAAAACATCTTTTTCTGCCGATAATAACAAGCCACTTGCCCCAAACAAAAGAGCCTCCATTTTGGGCAAAGTATCCGCATATTTTTTTACTATAGAAAAAGGCAAAACTTCCCCCAAACGCTGCGCAGCCATCGCATTCACCGTTCCGCACATATATACAAGCAGGTTTTCCCATGCCACCTGCTCCCAATCCTTTTTCAACTCCTGCAAACGGAGTTCCATTTTTTCAGCCTTTTCGCCAATTCTCCCTATCCCCAAACCCTCTATCCATTGTTTTGTCTGAAAATCTTGGGCTATGGCAGGAAACAGTTTTTCGCAAGGAATCAGGCTTTTTTCTGCTTGCAACAGCGCATATTGATTCAACAACTCCGTAGCAATTCTATTTTCTAACACCATTTCGGGGCAGATACTCATGTCTTTTCGCATAATTTTCGCCCCATTTGCCCTATAAACGACATGCAAAATAACGGAATTATATTGCGCATCAGTATGATGTCCATGTTGATACCATTCCCTCGAATCTATATGCAGTTCCACATCTCCCGTAAAAGTTACTCCGCCCATTTCTATTTTTGCGTTCAAAAAATCCGCTCCTTGATTCGGATTAAGTGTGCCTACGTTTATAATACGTATCACATTTCCCTCGCTATCCTGCAAGTTTTGCATATCAAAGCGGCGCGTTTGCCAAATAAAATGAAGGAGTTTTTCAGGAAAAATCATGCGGGAAATGAGAAATGAAAAATGAGAAATGAAAAATGAGAAATGTAGCTACAAATCTGCGGCATCTGCTTTCATCTGCGAAAATCTGCGTGCTAATCTGCGAAAATCTGCGTGAAATAACGAAATAATCTTATTTTTGCACCATGATTCAACACCAAACACAAATAAGAGTTCGCTACGGCGATACAGATAAAATGTCGTATGTTTATTATGGTAAATACGCCGAATACTGCGAAGTAGGGCGCACCGAGTTTCTGCGCTCTATGGGCATTTCCTACAAGCAAATGGAAGAAGCTGGCGTAATGTTACCTGTGGCAGAATACAATATTCGCTATCACCGAGCCGCCAAATATGACGATTTACTCACAATTACCACCATCTTACCCGAAAAGCCCACCGCAAAATTCAAAACAGAATACCTCATTCACAATGAGTTAGGTGAGCATTTGGCTACGGCAAAAGTCATTTTAGTATTTGTAAACATTGCCACAAACAAGGTGATGCGCGTGCCAAAAGACGTATTAGCAGCGGTAGAAAAATGCTGGGAAAGTTCACGCTGATTTTCGCAGATGAGAGCAGATTCCGCAGATAAGAAGGAGTGCTATCTGCGAAATCTGCTATTACGAAATTACTCCTTCACAATCTTCTGCACCCCATATCTACCTTCAGCACTCACACTTAGGAAATAATTACCTTTGCTAAGTGCCTGAATATCTATGCTTTGGACAAAATTACCAGCAGCCGCATTTTCCTTTTTGCCTTGCAAAACGACCTTGCCCAAGACATCAGTCAAGCGATAATTTACCTCACTATTTTTTGCCAAATCTATCGAAAAACGGAGGCTATTTTGGGCAGGATTAGGCGAAACCGTAAAAGGCAAAACGCTCAAAGCAGGCGAAATCCCGGTCGAAAGCATGGTACTATCCAAAATAATATTCTCATCGCCCGTTTGATACAACGTATAAGTGATAAAAGTTATCATCATCTCATCAGTCGTATGCTCCCCAGCTCCTACATCTTGTGGCGGGCTGCTCGGATTGTCAGGGTTATTTGTTGTATTATCATAAGTAGCAGCACTATATAAGATAGAATTAGCAGGGATTTTTAACAGAGACTGCACCGTATAATAGCCCTGCCAATGAAAATCCCATTTGGGAATATCAATAAGCGGCGTTGTTATATTTCCTTTTTTAGCATAAGTATTGATAGAAGTTCCTACTCTGTGCATGTGTGGAAATAGTCCTATAAGCGAAATATCCGTTCCGCCTATATTTTTTTCTTGATGAAACGTTTTGACCGTATTTGCAGGAATAAACAAAGGTCCATCTGTCATATCATTTTGGTAGGTAAGTACAGGTTCTGTATAAACTTCCCGAATCGTGCCTGTTGCAGGCGGCGGCGTATAGGCTACATTGACACTTGAATTGTCGGTTTGCCCTTGCGAATTGGGTGCATAATGCACTTCAATCACAAAATCTGCCCCCGCAGGAATTTTAAGCCCCATGTTAGCGGGTAAAATATTGGTACTTTGTCCGGGCGCCCATGCCCCTATCCATACTCCGCTGCTACTCAAAGGACCTACCCCATAACTTTCAAAGCCTGGCAAAGGGTCGCTTTGGTCCAAATAAGCAGAAGTAGGCGTAGGGTCATAGTAGAAAACGATATGATGCACAATGGCAGGATTGCCTGGCAGATATTCGATTTGCCCCAAAAATTTGCTGGTATTATACCCTGACGGAATCACGAAACTCCGATATTGGTCAATAGTTGCTGTTACGGTAAAAGTAGGAATTTGCAGCGTTTTGTCCACCTGTGCCAACTGTGAGCCTATGTTATATACAGGAGGGGTAGGTGCGCTTGCAGGATTTCCTTCGGGTTTTCCTGCTCCTACCCAAGCATTTATGTCATCAATTTCGCTTTGAGACAGCACATTTTCGTCTTTGAAATGGCGATAATTGGGGTCAGGCATCCACGGCGGCATAGTGCGAGTCGAAACCGCATCTGAAACGTCGATGTAGGGAACAGAAGCTTCGGCGTAGGTCATGAGCGGAAACGCCCCTATTCCGCCATTATGGTGGCAAGAAGTACAATGCGCATACATGATAGGCGCAATGTTATTTGCCCAAGTAATTTGTGCCGAACAATAGGCAGTAAGCAATGTAAGCAACGAAAAAAGAAGAGAATATTTTTTCATGGAAATGAAGAAGTTAAAATCTGTGCGACAAATATACGGATTTTTGGCTGTTTTCCCAAAAATAAAAAGGAAACCCGTTTTTTTGTGCTATCTTTACACTTTAATTGTCTCAAACCATGCCTCAACATATTGCCATTGGTACTTCAGATTTCAAAGACATTCGAGAAAGAGGGAGTTATTTCGTAGATAAGTCATTGTTTATCAAAGAGATAGAAGAATGTGGTTCGGCTACCCTTCTCACGCGCCCTCGGCGTTTTGGCAAGACATTAGCCCTGTCTATGCTGCGCTATTTTTATGAATTAGGCGAAGATAACAGCCATTTATTTGAAGGATTGGCAATAGAAAATGAAGAGAAAGTGATGTTACATCAAGGCAAACATCCTGTTATTTATTTGACTTTGAAGGAAATAAAAGAGAAAAATTGGGCTGATGCTTACCTGTCTATCAAGGTAATGCTCAAAGATATGTTAGAACCTTTTCATTATCTGCTCAAAGATAGTCAATGTAGCCTTATCTTTAAAGATAGTTATCTGGCTATTACCAAAAATAAAGGAACACTCAATGATTTTAAATTCATTTTATTACGGTTATCTGCCGAACTTTATCGTTTTCACAAGGCAAAAGTGGTCATTTTGATAGACGAATACGACACGCCCATTCAGCAAGCCTATTTGTCGGGCTATTATAATGAGTCCATTTCCTTCTTCAAAACCTTTTTGGGCAGTGGGCTAAAAGACAATGTCGCGCTCGAAAGAGCCGTTTTGACGGGCATTTCAAGGGTTTCAAGAGAAGGCTTATTTTCCGATTTGAACAATTTTTCCTCCTATTCTATCCTCAATGCCGAGCGATTTACCACCTCTTTTGGGTTCACAGAAGGTGAAGTAAAGCAAATGTTGAAAGATTATGGCATGAATGGGGTAGAATTTGGCGAGATAAAAAAGTGGTATGATGGCTACCTTTTTGGCGGAACGACCATTTATAATCCTTGGTCTATCCTTTGTTTTGTGTCAAATCCCAAAGACGGTTGCAAGCCTTATTGGGTCAATACTTCGGATAATGCCTTGTTACGGCGATTCTTTTTTAAAGGACAAACTAATATTGAAGGAGATATAGAAAAGCTCATTCGTGGGCAAGCTTTTAGGGTAGAAATTGAAGAATATCTGTCTTTTCCGCAGTTAGAAATTTCGGAAAATGCGATATGGAATCTTTTGTTATTTACAGGATATTTGCGCGTTTCGGGTTTGGCAAAAAACAGTGACACGATTTTGGAGGGCAATATTCGTGTTCCTAACCTCGAAGTGCGCCATGTATATAGAACCCAAATTCGGAATTGGATAGCCGAAGATATGCACTATTTGGATTATACCAAAATGATAAACGCATTGACTCGTGGCGAATTAGCTCCTTTTGAGCTGTTTTTCGCAGATTTTTTGCTCAAAACAGTGAGCTTCCACGACACGTCCAAAAATGTTATAGAAAATTTTTATCATGCTTTGTTATTGGGTATGTTGGCGATGTTGGGCAGTAAATATATTATCAAATCGAACTGCGAAAGTGGCTATGGACGTTATGATATTTGCATGATTCCGAAAGACAAAACGCAAAAAGGCATTGTTATCGAAATAAAAGCTCCCGACAAACAGCGCAAAACCCTCAGAGGAGCTTTGATGGAAGCCCGCAATCAGATGAAAAAATGCAAGTATGACACCGAATTAGCGGCGCATGGCATTAGCGATATTTTGCGCTTGTGCATAGCGATTCAGGGCAAAGATTTTATGCTGCGTGAAGTGGTGATGGCATAGGTTCACGCAGATTCTCACAGATTAGGGACGCAGATTCTCGCAGATAAGGAAAATCCGAGAAAATATCTACGAAAAAGTCGTATTTTTGCCCCATGTCTATCTTCAAAAAACTCGCCTCTCAAGCCGCTATTTACGGGCTAAGTTCCATTCTTGGGCGTATGCTCAACTTGGCACTCACGCCCCTATACACGCGCGAGCTTGCCCCTGATGCGTATGGCAAGTTTTCGGATTTGTATTCCATGATTACGATAATGAATGTCGTCCTGACTTTTGGCATGGAAACCACCTTTTTCCGCTATATGCAGGACAAATCTCGCTCAAATTTGGACAATCAAGCCGTTTATAACAACGCTTTTTTGTTCATTATGGCTTTGTCATTGAGCGTTTTGCTGGCAGGGACTTTGGGAGCTGTGCCTATTGCAGCGTTTTTGGGCTATGCCGAAATGCCGCAAGTCATCGCAATGATGGCGGGGGTTATGTTTTTGGACAATTTGGCAGCCCTTCCGTTGGCAAAATTGCGCTTTGAAGAGAACGCCAAACGCTTTTCTGCCATTAGTTTACTCAATATTTTCGCAACCATTGCCCTCAATGTTTATTTTATAAAAGTCCTACACAAAGGCATAGAATTTATATTTGTCGCCAATCTTATCGCTTCGGGGCTGCGAACGTCTTGCGCTTTGTATAAGGCTTTTCCTACAAAATGGACGCTTAATACAGCTTTGTTGCAAGAAATGACCTTCTATGGCGGCTATATTATGATTGCAGGTTTGGCAGGGATGATGAACGAAAATTTGGACAAAATCCTCATAAAACGTCTTTGGCATAATGGAAATTTGTACCATAACATTCCCCGTTCAGGAGATGCTATGTTAGGTTTGTATGCTGCAGGGTACAAAATGGGCATTTTTATTTCCCTTGTAACCCAAGCATTTAGGTATGCTGCCGAGCCTTTCTTCTTCAAACATAGCCAAGAAAAAGAATCCCCTCAAACCTTTGCCCGTATTTTTCATTATTTTATGATAGCCTGCTTAGGCTGTTTTCTCTTAGTCAGTGCATTTACCTACGAAATCGTATCTATCAAAATCAGGGGCTGGTCTTTTATAGACGCTAAATATTGGGAAGGTTTGGAAGTTGTGCCTATCATTCTCATGGCTTATGTCTTTTCTGCCGCCTACCAACAAATGGCTATTTGGTTCAAAATCACCAAACAAACCCGTTTTGCCTTGCTGTTTACCGGCACAGGCGCAGCCCTCACCCTGTTGATAAATGTGATAACGATTCCTATATTTGGCTATATCGGCAGTGC
>JAYUZN010000599.1:0-3280 GCA_043751755.1 Bacteroidota bacterium
GTCTGTTGTACTTCCACCCAAATCAAATCCCATGGCAATTGTGTTAGACGGAACAGACAAATTTCCCCCAATCCCTGCATTTGTGTTCAATGCAAAGTAAGCAACAGCTTTGCTTTCAGTATCTCCGCCTAATTCGTTAATCAATGAGCTGGGTAAAATACCTCTCCAATTCCCAAATATTCGGTCTCCTCCTGCACCCATAGCATCAGGATAGGCAATTTTGATGGCGGCATATCGTTTAGCCCCATGGAATAATTCAGCCTCAATATTTAAGAGTAAGGTATTTAAGAATCCCAGCAAATAGTCGTTTTGTCTATCTTCTGAGAGCCATTTTAGATTAAACTTTAGCTTTTTATTCCCTTGCATTAAGTAGGTACTGTCATCTTCTCTGCCTGTTATAGGAATATTTTTTTCATTTACTAAATGTCCCCCCGTAGCCTGTCCTTTTCGTTTTGTTGCATCAGTATGAAACTCATCGTGCAGCATAAACATAGACTTTAACTGCCCTTTTGCGGGGTCGTTCTGAAAAAACATTAACTCATTGGTATAGGCAATGCGCGTATTGTCATTATTTTCTTTGCCTAAAATAAAGCATCTTCTATTAGATAATGTAATTCTTGAAATATTCCCTTGACTGCTTTTTATCGCAATACTTGTATTATTGCTCCCAAAGTCGACCGCCAAAGTAACATTGTCTAAGGCTTCCCTATTTAACCTATTATCTTGCAAACCCATTTCTTTTCGGATAATGTATCCTGAAACAGATTTCTCATGAATCCCATACACGACCTCTACCCCTCTAAACGGCGTTTCTGATTGATATACTTCGTAAGGTCTCAATGCCCCTGATGTATGTGCATATATAATTTTGTCGAAAGCGTGATTGATTTCTTCGATTCTTTCATGGTTCTCCTCCCTGCTCACGGTTTCAATATTATATAAAGCCAAGTCGCAAGTAAGTGGTTTTATTTTTATCGAAGAATTATTCTCGTTTTGCGGAAATTCTGAAAATAGGAAATATTTATTCCATTGAGGCGATACGAAATTGGGCCAGGTAAGTACCGCTTTTTCGTTGTTTATTTTAGCATCTGTTCTTACACGATACTTTTTGGGATGTTCATATATCGAAGTTGTATTTCCATCAACAAGATATTCGATAGACAAAGTTACCATTAAGTCATTGTCCTCGTTCATACGGACAGCCTTCAATGTATGGTTTTTCCCTATAATGAGTTCATTTTCCCCCAATAATCGTCCCAATGCGCTATTTTGGTCTGTATTTAATTCTCCCTCTTTCACATCATTAAAGAGCCTAATTCCTAATTGCGAAAGGGGAATAACGTAATATTTGGGAATCACCATTCGCTCCGTGCCATTTGCGTCTATTTGTCGGTTGCACTTCAACAAATAGGATTTATTCATATCTACAAAATCTGCGTGGATTTCTACAATCGTGTCACAAGGCGATAACAATGCGGCTGGGCTAATCTCTTTTTCCCCTTCTGCCAATGTGCCACCTACAACGGTTTGTTTTCTGAAGCTTGTGATGTCTTTGTTCCAAATTAAGGTAGATTTTGTATATAGCAAGAAATCGAATGGAAAACTAAAAATAGGCGGCGTATTAATAAGTCGGCGTTGCCCAACGATATTTGCAGTCGAAAACTCTGCCCTTACCTTAGCCAAAATTTCAGCCTTGAACTGCGCTAAGATAGTCTGCAAATAATTGACATTGACTAAGCCTACAGCATTTATATAATTTCCCACAAATGTGAGCATATTATCTACATAATCGTAGATATTTTGTAAGTCTAATAAAGTCAATTTACGGCTCACATCACTTGTTCTGCTATTGTAATTCGCATTGCTAATAGGGTTGTCCCACCTTTGCGCCCCATCATTAAAAAAGTTGAGTTTTTCTCCAAAGGTTGCTCTTGTGTATCCAATATTGGCAGGGGTAAAAAAGATAGTGTGGGGGCTACAAGCTCCCAAAACGATTTGATTATCTTTTTCAATCTCATACAATATTACTTGAATATGAGGATTGCTGCCGTCCGCTTCCTTGCTATCTCTCCAATATTTTTTATCCTCAAATAACATATCTCCCAAGGTCTTTTTAAACTCATATTGATTTGCGCCAAGACCTGGGGCAAGTTCGCTTTGTTTCATATAAATCTTCTTCACACGCAGAGGCGAATCCCCTTTATTCACACTTTCAATCGCCATAAAACAGACAAAGCCTTTCCAGTCGTCAAGCATTGCTTTCAGCAATTTCATCATGCCATGGTCAGTTCTTACCCCTTGTTTTGACAGGGATTGAAAGGCATATTTGAAGATTAAGGCTCTTGCCCAAATAGAACTGATACCAGAGATGGTTTCTTTGAAATTGGGATTATCTACATCAATGTCATCTGTAGTAATCCCTTCTATTATTTTTGCAGCAACTGCGGTAGTTTTGTTCCATACCCCCGTACTTCCTGCCGCTAATGCTTCTTTGTTGGGAGAGATAAATGGTACTTGTGGCATATTGTTAGTTGTTATTGTATTTGTGTAAAATATTGAAAATTTGATACCCTGCCGCAAAAAGGTTTTCTGCTGCTGAGCCAACATTTACAGGCTGAATCCCTCTAAATGTGTTTACAAAGACATCAAAAGGGTTATCCGATAAAATGCTTCTTACCCCAAAATGACGTTCTTTGTTATGTTCATTTGCATGAAGTTTCCCCCATGCAAGTTTTTCTAATGTGCCTTGTGTACTTGAGAAAACATCAAGATTAACCTGCAAAAAGGTATTGGATTGCCCCCGATTTTTCAATTGTTGTATCCACCCCCCTGTTAATTCTTTATTTTTAATCGAGTAAGTAAAGGCACTTACATAATTGTTGATGGCATCAAGTGTGTCGCTATCATTTGTTAATTGCTCAATATTATTGCACTTAGGTCTTAATGCTTTGTCGCTAAGTATAACTTTTATATAGTCTCGAATCTCACCATTAGCCCTGAAATATTCTTTCTTTAGCATCATACAAAAGCCCAAAAAAGCATACATTTTCTTTTGAAAATCTGGGTGTTGGTCTGTGAAACTATTGGCATGATAATCAAAGAGATTATTATTAAAATCAACAGAACGAAATTTCCATTCTAAGCTACCCAAATTCGTCTCCCGAAAAAAGTCATGCGCCGCAAAAGCACACATTAATTCTGTGGTATGCACATCATTTCTTTGTGCTGCTCCTCCTGTAATTACGCCATTATTTCCCGTATTGCTAAAATCGGTAGGCGC
>JAYUZN010000600.1:0-7092 GCA_043751755.1 Bacteroidota bacterium
AACTGCTTTTACGCCTTTATTTAACAAAAAATCGGCTTGTTCTTGGGTAGAACAGGCATTCAAAAAAACTAATTCTAAGCCTGCTTGTCTGCCCAAAAAAGCGGAAAAACCTGCGATATTTGCCAATTCATTGCCCGTACCTGCCATATTTTCAAACATCAACACATAGCTATCCGCATGACCTGCATAGTGAAAAATGGCAATTCGATTTTGGTAACGTGCATCTGTGAAAACGTCTATAATATCTGAAAGGGCTACATTTACGCGCTCAATAATCTCCACAAGCCCCGCTTTCTCCATGCTTTGCAATGCCTGACGTATGCCTCTTTGTTCTTGAGACAGCCCCCGCAAATAATTGGATTTATTTTGCTGGTCATTGGCATAAGCGAGAAAAATCATTGGCTTTGTCATAGCACGTAATTTGTGGATAAGGAAATGACAGGCTTAGGAATTTGAAAATCAAGTGTTTATAGAAAGAAGAAAACAAGTGCTTTTCAACACTCATAACAGAGAAACAGAATTGCTGCTAAGGTACGACTTGATATTGTAATATGCAAATTTTTAACGTAGCTGCCATTTTTTAAATGGCAGGAAATACACGACTGCCATTTAAAAAATGGCAGCTACGGTTTGTTGCAGAAAATATACTACGTCCATGCCCGCATACAGGTTGCCATCTGTCCCCAATATTTCCATATTTTCGGGTTTTCCTGCAATGAAAATGCCCGTTTGCGGATATTTTTCTCTGAAAGAAGCGATAATATTTTTCCCTTCTTCAAAATATTCAGCATCTGAACTGCACAAAACGATGACATCAGGCTGATTTTCAGCATTTTCTACCACTTCAAACCCTGCGCAGCCCAAGACATTTCGCACAAACAAAGCCCTTGCATTTCGCATAGTCAAGTCGCCAAATGCGTGAATTTGGGCAATTACTGCTTTTCCTCTTGCTTTGACAAATTCTGCTATTTTTTGGCGGATTTCCTCATATTCTTGCCCATAAAAAGTAGGATTTGTATATTTTAAGGCTTGAATGACTGCTTTTGTATCAGGATATTGGTTTACCCCAATCAATACTTTTTTGCGTTTTCGCATGTCTATCAAGGCTTTACGTTGCGTAGTAGCTTGCATTTCTTGTATAAAACCTGATTTCCAACATGCTGAAAATCCGCCTTTTGTCTCTATTTCTTGAAACAATTTCCAAGCAGCTTGAGCGATTTGTTCTGTTAGTTTTTCGATATAAAAAGAACCTCCTCCTGCGTCAGAAACCTTGTCCAAATAGGATTCGTATTTGAGTAAATGCTGAATATTGCGGGCAATTCGCTGCGAAAAGGCATTAGAATCGCTGAAAGTAGCATCAAAAGGGCGCACATTTATGGCATTTGCGCCGCCAATAATGGCAGATATGGCTTCTGTTGTGCTGCGCAAAAGATTGGTGTAGGCATCATAAGCTGCTTTGTTATTGCTGCTTGTAGAAGCCATTACAAAAGGCGAAAGGGCGGTTTCATCTGAAATCTGATAGGCTCCTGCAAGTTTGGCGAACAACATGCGAAACGCCCGAAATTTGGCTATTTCTGGAAAAAAATCGCCTCCTACGGGAAAATGATAGGCAAAAGAAGCAAAACTCTTTTCAGATGAAACCTTTTCTCCTTTGAGATATTCCACCATTTCTACCGAAATTCCCAGCGCAAAAGCCAACTGATGCACCATGTTATTTTCATATTGCATCAAATCAACGCCCAGAGTTTGGAAGGCGGAAAAATAGGTAGGGTCTTTTTCTACCCAAAAAGGCTCACTCATATTCGCAGCAACGCCCACATACAAAGCCCCTGTAAGGACATGGGTTTCGTAGCCGTTTTCCATCAGCAAGTTGATGATGCCATACAGAGTATCCTCCTCCATCAAAGGTAGGTGAATGTGAACGGCAAAACGGCGCAAATCTATGCTTCGCAACACATCATAGAGTTCCAAAATGGGAATATCTGCCTGCCTTGTAAAAAGCCTAAACCCTTGAATATCTGTATGTTGAACCGAATTTACGATTTCAATAGCGGCTGCCACATTGTCCAAACAAATTTCCTGCACGAATTGCCAGCCAGAATCCGTAATGTTAAAAACATTGCCTCTACGAAGGGGAAACCCAAAGGAGGGAGTATTTACTTCATTTTTGTCGGGAAAAGGGGAGGTTTCTATGCCTTCTGCCCACTTCCAATTCAGGGCGGACAAGGGCTTTCCTTTCAAATCTTTTTCGATTTGTGCAAGCCATTGTTGGTAGGTTATGGAAGGAAATTCGGAAAATAAGTTCATTTATTGGATATTTTTGGGGTTCACGCAGATAAGCACAGATGATAGCTCGGCTTCGCTCACTAACAAGCAGATTTCGCAGATGAAAGAGTGTATGAGAACGGCTGTTGCGAGCTACAAAACCTCTTCTTTCCAGTCGTTTAGCCTTGGCGCACCTTTATTAAACGTAAATGGTTTTACCAAGTCCTAATGTCGTTATCTAACTGTACTCAATAATTGTTCGCCTTATCGGAATCTATAGACTCAATAATATCCGAAACCCAATTATTGTTTTCTACAGAAATTATTATCGTTTTAAAATTATATTTTTCCCCTTCTACTCGGACTCCTATAGCATCATCAATATGAATATCTATGCCAAATAGTTTGGGGTTCTTTGATGAATCGCGTTGATTATTTCTGCGGATGATTTGTTTTAATCTCATATAGCAAGGTCAATAAGTGTTTGAAACTCGGCAAATGTTCTGTTTCGCTTACCCTTTTTTCGAGTTCTTCAAAAAAAGACTTTTCCATAACAAGGCTCGGATTTGATTTCTGATAGTACAGTTTATGTTCTCGCAAAATTTCTTTAAAATAGGCATAATGAAAATGCGCATTGTTTCTAAAGCCTTCTATGTTAGGCATATTTTCAGGGTCGTTTAGTGTTATATTGTAATGTGCTATAAATTTTCTCAATAACAATCCTTCAGGTATTTTTTTCACGATTTTGCGATTTCCGAGAAACCATGTTTCAATGCACACATTTTGGATAACAAATTCTATTTCACATGTATTATTTAATATAACATTTGAATTAGCTATATAATCTTTAATTTGGCTTAGACGCGCCTCAACACCGATTTCTTCACCGTCCAAACATACAATTAATTTGTCAAAAACAGGATTGTCATTAATGTTTTTGATGGCATTTACCGTATGTTTATAGATAGAAGGAATGCCGCCGCCCGAAAAAATATAAAAATTATTTTCTGCCGCTTGTTTCTCAAAATCAACTTGCTTGAAATGCGGCAAAATATAGCTAATCCACTTGGGATAAAGCAAGACTTCTGTTTTTTCGCCCTCCAAAATAAAGTATAAATTCATAGCCTATGAGATTCCTTGTTTATAAAAAGGGTGATTAATAAGGCTCATAAACCTGTCATGATGCGAATTTCCCATGTCAAAATCTTTTGCATCAAAAGTTTTGATAACACTGCCTTTTCTCGTAACAATTTTCCAATAATCGTAAGGGATTTTGTTGATAATATACGGATGATGACTTGTTGCAATGAATTGAATGTGATGATTTGCATAAACCAAATCTTCGGTTAGCACGTCTATACAATTCAATCCAAGGCTATTTTCAAACTCATCAATCAAAATAACTGTGCCTTCATTCCACAAATACATTTCTGCAATATGCAGCAAAGTCCTCAACATGCCTGATGACATTCTATTGTGAGGTATCCATTTTTGAACGCCTTTTTCTTTAATTTGAATGACAGTTGCTTCAAAAGTAAAGTTGGAAAATTCATTATCCTTAATAGGTTCTACTTTTACTCCTTCAATTTGAGGAAATACCTCTATAAATCTTTCCTTTATTTCTTCAAAAATATTTTTTGAGAGGTCATGTACTAAAGCTAATTTATGAAAGGTATCCAAATCGCTTTCCTTAATCTGTTCAAAGTTTTTGTACTTATTTTTCAGTTTTGCAATACTCAAATGACTGAATCTAACGCCTTCTTTTTGCGTATGGTCTCTTAAAATAATAAGTTTAAAACTCTCATACACCTCTCGTATTAGGTCTTCTTCTTTTAAAATATTGATGGCACTTTCTGTTGAAATCAACTTAGGCATTTCAACTCCATTAAATTCAAAGATTAGATTGCGTCGTTCAACAATAATTTTCTCATTTAGCATAATGCGTTCAAACATTATTTTAGGCTTTGTTTTCTCATTGTCATCTTCAAAAAATTCAGGCATAAGTTCGCTTTTAGCCGAAAGATTTTCAAATTCTCCCGACCAAACATATTTATTTCCTGTTAAGGTTTGAAAGGAGAGTTCCCATTTTACGCCATTTGCACTTGCCCCATTTGCAATATTTTTTAAGGTGTAAATAGAACGCAAGACCTGCGTTTTTCCTACCCCAGAAACGCCTACTAAAAGCGTCAAGTCAAAGAAGGTAATTTTTTCAAATTCCCATTCTTCCTCGTTATTGATGAATTGTATTGAAAGTAATTTCATATTTATTTTCTAATTGTTTTTTAGTTTACCGCAGATTTCGCAAATATAACTCCTTATATCTGCGAAATCTGCTTTTCATCTGCGAAAATCTGCGTGAAACCAACCCCTTACTTCTTTTTCCCTTTTTTCTCTTGTTCTCTACGGTCACGACGTGAAAGCGTTTTCTCCTCTCTTTCCACTTCACCTGCCAAAATACGGCGTTCCTCTTGCTTGCGGCGGCGCAACTCCTCCTCATTATTTATCTCGTCATTCGTTTTGAGCTTGCTAAAATCGTCTTTTTTCTCCACAGGAGCCGCAATTCTTTGACGTGGGGAGGCTTGTTGAATGGCTTGTGGCACTTGTCCTTCGGGCGTAAGTTTGGGCAAATCCAATTTCATCAGGCTTGAAATTACCTCATTGTTAAAGCCACTTAGCACGCTTTGGAAAATCTGATAGGACTCGAATTTATACACCAATAAAGGGTCTTTTTGCTCAAAAACAGCATTTTGAACCGACTGACGCAACTCGTCCATGTCCCGTAAATGATGTTTCCACTTGTCGTCTATCACCGAAAGAACTATATTTTTCTCTAATTCATTTGTCAAAATTTTGCCCTTTGTATTCAAAATCGCTTCGGGTGCAATCACCATTTGCGAGTTGTGAACGCCGTCTGTAAGCGGAAATGCCATTTGTAGGAACTGCCCATTGCCTTCTACATAGATTTGCAAGGGAATTTGATGCACATTGTCGGGATGCGGAACGAGAATATTGCCCCAACCATTGCCTTGTACCTTGTTTTCTTTGAAATAATGAACTAAGGCACTTGTCGCTTGAAAAGCCGTAGCTGCCAAATTCTCACATTTTTCATGATAATCATGGATAGCAGCATTATATAATTGGTCAGTCAATTCGTCCGCATCTTTGTTATTTAGGTCTTTTTCGATGATACCTGCGTCAAAACCCATCAGGCTAATCGTTTCCATTTGCAAGCCTTCTGCGTCCGCATTGTCGTAGTGCCTATCCACAATGCCCTTTGTCAAGTCGCTCATCATATTGTCCAAGTCAATTTTTATGCGGTCGCCATACAAAGCATTTCTGCGGCGACTATATACGACCTCACGTTGCTTGTTCATTACATCATCAAATTCGAGAAGGCGTTTACGCTGCGCAAAGTTATTTTCTTCCACTTTTTTCTGTGCAGTAGAAATCTGTTTGGTTATCGTAGGATGCTCAATTACATCTTCTTCTTTGAAACCAAACCTGTCCATAATGCCCGAAACCCGTTCCACATTCGAGAACATACGCATCAACTCATCTTCCAAAGAAATGAAAAAACGAGAGGTTCCGGGGTCTCCCTGCCTGCCTGCACGTCCCCGCAACTGCCTATCTACGCGGCGAGACTCATGCCTTTCTGTGCCAATAATCGCAAGCCCGCCTGCTTCCTTCACGCCTGCACCGAGTTTGATGTCCGTACCACGACCCGCCATATTTGTCGCAATCGTAACAGAACCTGCCTGTCCTGCATTTGCCACAATTTCAGATTCCCGTTGATGTTGTTTCGCATTCAATACGTCATGGGGAATATTGCGCATTTTGAGCATACGACTCAACAATTCCGAAACGGCAACGTCCGTAGTACCTACCAAAACGGGGCGACCTTCGCTGCGAAACTTATCAATTTCGGCAATAATGGCATTGTATTTCGCCTTTTTGGTTTTGTAAATTAAATCGTCTTGGTCATTTCTCGTAATAGGGCGGTTTGTAGGAATAACCACTACATCAAGTTTATAGATTTGGAAAAACTCAGACTCCTCCGTTTCTGCCGTACCTGTCATGCCGCCCAATTTGTGGTACATACGGAAATAATTTTGCAAAGTAACCGTTGCATAAGTTTGCGAAGCCGCTTCAATTTTCACATTTTCCTTTGCTTCAATCGCCTGATGCAGCCCGTCCGAATACCTGCGTCCAGACAGTACACGTCCTGTCTGTTCATCTACAATCATCACTTTTCCCTCTTGTACGATATACTCCACATCTTTTTCAAACAGGGCATAAGCCTTCAACATTTGATTGACTGCATGGAGCAATTCTGATTTTTTGCCATAATCGGACATCAAGGTTTCCTTCATCGCAACCTTCTCATTTTCAGGGATTTTCATCAAAGAAATCTCGTGAAAACGCGCACCTACATCAGGAATAATAAACAAATCGGGGTCTTCACCGCCTTGCGCAATGATTTCACGCCCAAGGTCAGTCATCTCAATTTGATTATTTTTTTCATCTATCGTAAAGCACAAAGGAATATCGACTTCGGGCATACGCTTGGAATTGTCCTGCATATATTCGCCTTCTGTTTTGTTCAAAATGGTGCGAATCCCAGACTCACTCAAATAACGAATGAGGGCAGAATTTTTGGGCAAACCCCTGTGCGCACGAAGCAAAGCAAGCCCACCTTCTTTGGTGTTTCCCGCAGAAATGAGTTTTTTGGCATCAATCAAAAATTGGTTTACAAGGTCTCTTTGCTTGCGGGTAATGCGCTCAATACGAGGCTTTAAGTCAAAATATTGCTGCACATCATCGCCTCTT
>JAYUZN010000601.1:0-5827 GCA_043751755.1 Bacteroidota bacterium
GCGAAATTTCGGGTTTAGTCGCAGAAAAATCAGCATTAAAATGCAAATAACTCGGTAAAATAGCCTTATTTTCCCTACGAATACAATCTGTATGAGGGACTAATTGGCGAGCTGCCTTGCCTTGCAGGACAGTGGGTTGTGCATAAGTCGCAAATGACAGGAGAGCAAAAGCGAGCCATGCAAGTGGTTTTGACAATTGTTTTTTCATGAAAATGGAGTTTAAGTAGTGCAGACTAAATAGACAAGGTTAAGATATTGGTTGTATTGCTGGTGCAAGCGTCCGCTTGTACCTCCTTTCTTGAAGCGTCCGCTTCGAGGAGGGAAGCGGACGCTTCAAGAAACTGCCACAAGCGGACGCTTGCGGCAGCTATCCCGATAATTTAACCCCGTTTATTTTATAAGAACCACTTAATGATGAATAGGCAAATAACGATTTTTTTGGGGGAAAAGCAAAAATAAAATGAAAAATGAGAAATGGCACTTCGGCTACGCTCAGTGTCCAAAAGTTGTAAATCTGCGACATCTCGTACAGTGAGCGTAGCCGAACTGTGCTTTCATCTGCGTTATCGGCTTTCATCTGCGGAAATCTGCGTGAAAATACGTGATAGTGCAAAAAATTTCCCCCTTTTATTTCTCCTATTTTTTCCATATCTTTGCCTTTCAAAACTAACAACAACTCCCATGAAATTACACTTTTTTGCATTCTTGATGTTGTGTGCCTGTCTTAGCTATGGGCAAAATGCAACCACAACGGGCTACAAATACGCCCTAAAAGCGTATAATTCCTTTTATTTCTCGAATGGAAATCCCCCTTTTTCGCCTTTATATGGCTATACTTGGCTCAATTCCCGCGATTACCCCTTGTTACATCCTTCTATTGCGCTGATGTGGAAAGGAAAAAACCGTATTTCGCATGAGGTAGAACTCGC
Organism: Bacteroidota bacterium; assembly: GCA_043751755.1. Taxonomy (GTDB): domain Bacteria; phylum Bacteroidota; class Bacteroidia; order J057; family J057; genus JAAFHL01. The sequence continues at coordinate 930 of JAYUZN010000601.1, forward strand.
CAATTTTGTTTGGCAAAAACGTGATGATTTACGGATAGATTCGCCCTTTGTGGGAACGCATCTCAATCATCAAAGCCATTTTGCGTTGGCATTTCGCTACGAATATATGTACAGAATTGGCAAGGAAACGTGGCGTTTTTCGCCCATTATTGGCGCAGGAATTGCCCCTTATGTTCAACAACATAAGACGCAGTTTTATACAAGTGCTTCTTATCCTACAAATACCTTTGCGACAGGGGCAAAAGTCTATGTTACTCCGCGCCTCAATGTGCGGCTTACAAATAGGTGGTTTTTGGATATAAATGTGCCTATTACGCTTTTTGAGCCGAGTTTGTTAAAGTTTGTTATCCAAAATCCTTCTTTACCTTTGAGACAGCAAAATAATAGTTATTTCAATTTTACGGGGTTTTCTACGATAAGCGCGAGAGTTGCGGTAGGGGTTAGGCTGTAAGGGTGAATATTCTAAGATTTGCGCTTAATAGGGTGGCGCACCTTTGAAAGGTGCGCCACCCTGCAAACCTATTTATTTTCCTTGCACACTCACCACTTGCCCCTCTTTCACTTTTATCATCAGCACCTGCCACGAATCTGTGAACATGCCTTTGACTTTGGCGGGCATCCAATGTGAGGGCATATTTCGGGCAAGGTTGAGCAAATAACGGGCAACATCTGCCGCTTCTCCTTCGTGTTTAGAAAGGAGGACATAATCCCCTAACTCTCCTTTGCAGCTTACCACAAAGGCGATATTTACTTGAAAATCAGCCAATTGAGATTGATATTCTGGCAGAGGATATTTTGTGAAAAAATTTAATAGTCCACTTCTGCCATATTCGTATTCGGGCTTCACGTCCGGCATCTGCAATTTTCCCGTTTTGAGACTCAAAGGGTAATCATCTACCGAATAGGCAACTCGTCCTGCGCAGCCTGTTTGCGTAATGAGGACGTTTTGTTGCGCAAAAACGACAAAAGACAAGCAGGAAAGGCAGAAAATGAACAATATATGTTTCATGAAATATTTTGTTTCGTTTTTAGACAATATAGTTAACAAGACGTTACTTCAAACATCAAAAAAAATGCCAGAATAGCGATGTTTCTTTTTAACCATGTATGGACATAGGAAACATAGGCGATAGTTTAGGAACAAAAATTAAATAACTTACCATTTTTCTCACCACTAAGGCACGAAGAAACACGAAGCTATATAGTAAAAGAAGACATCTAAGCCTTACTTTTTCTTTCTTAGTTTCCTTTGTGCCTTAGTGTTGAATTAGACTGTTATTAGTGGTAAGTTATGGTATTATTTTTTCGTCTCATCAACAGGCTACTTTCCTTCGCTTTTCAATTTATTCAATCTTTCTTCGGCAAACTTCGCAATATCTTTGAAGGCACTGCTTGTTACCAAGCCTTCTAAGAGGCTTTTTGCTTGAAACATATCCCCAAGTGCCACACAATCTTCCGCCATCCACAAAATCGTTCTGTCTTTCCATTGCCCATCTGCAAAGTTATTTTTCATGAATTTTCCTGCTTCAAACGAATCCTTGAACTTGCTTTGCGTGTAAAGCGTTTTCACAATCATAAATTGCGATTCTTCTCCATTTTCGTCATTGTTTTCTGTAGTTATTTTGCGATAAATAACAAGGGCTTCTTCATACTTTTTCAAGCCATATTGTGCATTTGCCGTCCAAACAGCTGCTTTTGCATGGGTAAAAGCATCTAATTCGGGGTTCATTTCTAAGGCATTGAGGGTAAAAATAGCCGCTTGATAGTCCTTCAAAGCGATTTGATTGCGGGCAATGCCAAAAGCAGCATTCGTTTTATTTTCAATGCGTTGAGAATTGATTTCCAAGGTTTTGTAAAGTTCCAAACTGCCTTTATAATCTTTTTCTTCATACTTTAACTTTGCAGCAGCATCTAATGCCTTGCTTGTATAGGCATTTTGCGCAGAGGCATTGTAGATAGTCGCATAATCCGTTAAGGCAAGGCTGCCTTGTGTCGTGGCTTTGTAACTTTCTGCCCGCAAAAACAAGGCCTCCCAATAGTTTTCGCCGCCTGTACTGCCCGAAAGAAAATTGTTGAATAAGCTAATTGCAGACAAATAATTGCCCGCATAATAGCGTTCTTCGGCTGTTTTGAAAGTTATATCACTCAATTCACTGTTTGCATTAGGATTCCGTTTTTTGTAATCCGCTAACACTTCGTCATACGCTGCGGGTTCTAAGACGCTACTCAAGTTTTCTAAGGCGACTTTGCAGTTGTCTGTGTCAAAGATAAAATCCGTTAATACCTTTTTGTAATAGATTATGGCTTTGGGAATCTCGTCTTTTTTGAAGGCAATTTGCGCCAAACGATTGTAAGCATCTGCCACTAAGGGATTGCGCGGATACTCTTTTACCAACATTTCCGAATAGGTTTTTGCCTTGTCATCTTCCTCCAACCAAGTCAAATATATCTCCGAAACGCGGTCAAGGGCATTGTCGCGCCATTCCGAATTTTTGTATTGACTAATCAATTTGCTGAAATTCGCAACGGCATTTTCGTATTTTACCTGCCGATAATCTCCTTCTGCGATTTGAAAAAAGGCATAATCTTGTTCAATATAGTTCAAATCCACCACTTTTAGGTAGCTTTTGTTCGATTTTTTGTAGTCTTTTTGGATAAAATAGCTGTCTCCTATCCGCAAATAGGCATCGGCTTTGCGATAAATGTCATTAGGAGCTTTTTTGAGATACTCTTCAAAGAAATAGGCAGCATTTTTGTATTCTTTTAGCTCAAAATTTGCCCAAGCAATCCCGTAATTTGCCATCGCAAAATGCTCATTATCAGCATTTGGGGCTTTTTTATAGACTTCATAGCCATTCAAAGCATCTGCATAATGTTTTTGCTTATATTTTCCTTCTGCCAACCAAAATAAAGCGGAATTTGCCATGTTTTTATCTTGCGTAGAAAAAGAGGCTAATTCCAAGTATTTTTCGGCATTTCCATAGTCCGATTTGCCCAAACATTCTACGCCATAATAATAGCAGCAGGTTTGATACGCCGCTTTTGCACGATTTGTGGTAGGCGGATTTGCCTCAAAATATGCCAACGCGTCCGGATAATTTTGAGAATAGGACAAAATTTCTGCTATCATTTCTTTTATTTCGGGAATAAAAGGGGCTTTCGGGTATTTTTCCACTAAGCCGCGCAATGCTTTCATGGCATCAGAATAGTCTTGTGTAGCAAAACAGAGTTTGGCATATTGATAGGCTGCATCTTCCGAAACGGTCGGATTTGTGCCTATGCCTTCTTGTGAGGCTTTTTTGTACGAAAATTTTGCATTGTTATTATCGTTTTCTTTCAAAAAACAGAAGCCCATATAATAAGAAGCTGCTTGCCCAAGCGAATCATAAGTTGTGTTCACTTTGTCGAAGATAAGTACAGCTTTATCGTATTTTTTGAGTTCATACAAAGAATATCCATGCCTAAACGAGGAGGTTCTATCTACTTTTTGCCCAGATTTGCTATACAAGTCAAAATATTTGCTGCATTTTTCGTAGTCTTTTTGCTGATATGCCGCATTTGCTACAATATAATAGACTTGTGGGTCTTCATTGCTCTTGTCAGTCTCCAATTTTTGGGCATATTCAAAGAGTTTAGCATAGTTTTTTTCTTTTATCCCCTCACTAAGCAAGATATTTGCGATTAAGATAGGCATTTGCTTGCCATATTTGGCAGATTTCTCTATTTTGTAAAAGCAATCTAAGGCAGTCGCATAGATGGAATTTTGATAAGCGCACAAGCCAAAATAGTAATTTGCGTCTTCATAATAGGGGCTTGTCGGCTTATTGACCAATTTTATCAGCAAATCGGAGGCACTCACATAGTCGGCAGCCATGAAATAGCAATATCCCAAGTTAAAATTGAGGGCTTGCGTTTCTTCTTCTGTAAAAGAAATGCCTGATTTTTGGGCAGCATTCAAAAAACTGCGGGCTTCTGCATATTTATAACGTTCAAAATAGTAGTTTCCCAAGCAAAATTGCGCGTAAGGAACTCGGCTATGCTCAGGAAAAGTTTCTAAGAATCCTAAAAGTTTTGCCTCCATGTCTTTGTCGTTGAGCTGATAGGCGCATATCCCGTCATAAAAATGCGCATTTGCATATATGTCGTTGTTTTTGAGGGACTTATCATGGGTAGTTTGCGCAACAAATAGCTGAAATTGCTGTTGTGCGGCAGCAAATAGCCTTTTGTTGAACATTTCAATGCCTTCGTCATATTCTTTTCGCCCGTCAAAATAGGCAGGAAGTTGTTGCGCCTTTGTTTGCGAAAAAAGGCATAATGTTAGGAAAAAAATAAATGTTTTATGTGTCATGCTAAATGGATAATTGATAAGTATTGCTTTGTAATGTTGTATTTCACGCAGATTTTCGCAGATGGGGACGCAGATTTTCGCAGATTATAGTTCGGCTTCGCTCACTGTAATCTGCGAGAATCTGCGGTTAAATCTGCGAAAATCTGCGTGACGCACAGTGCTACTGAAATTCGCACAGCAATTCTACCTGCACATCTGGGTGCAAAGACTTGAAAACAGGGCAGCTATGCGCAATATGTTCCACCATTTTCTTGTCTTTTTCCGCTAATTGATGCTGCGAAAACACAATTTTCCCCTTCAAAGCTGCAATACGGCGCGGCGGCTCTGTGGACATTATTTTTGCTATTTCGCCCTGCATATTGCCTACTTGCAAGCCTTTTGCTGCTGCCAAAAGTGCTATTGTGGTAATGGCACACGTGAGCAAAGCGGTTGCCACAAGGTCGGTCGGTGAAAAATATTCCCCCTTGCCCTGATTGTCCACAGGAGCATCTGTGATGAGGGTATTGCCTGAGCGAACGTGTGTTGCTTCGGTACGAAAATCGCCAAGATA
>JAYUZN010000602.1:0-9660 GCA_043751755.1 Bacteroidota bacterium
GGGGGCTTTTCTATAAATATTTCGCCCCTACGGGGCTGCTAAACTTGTAATATTGCTTTTTGAACTCAAGATTCGCATAACTTCTTTTAGCGTGAGTGCATGGGTATATTTTTTCTTGCTTACTCCCTAAACGCTGCGCCAAAAATAGCTATCCAGTTGAAAGTCATCATATTAAAAATGTTAAGCGTTAAATAAAGTATTTTTTAGCTAACTATTTTCCTAAAAAGCATCAATTCTTCGGGGTCTCCCGGTATATACACGTTTTTTTCAAAGACTAACCCCAATTTTTCTAACAATCGAATCGAATGTTCGTTTTCTTTTGTGGTGATAGCCAATAGGTTCGTTATTTTTAGCTCGTCTTTTGCATGAATGAGGGAAGCATGAGCCGCTTCAAACGCATAACCTTTGCCTGTATAAAGCGGCAAAAAGGCAAAACCTATATCTACTTCATCTAAGCCCTCCCTTTTGATGAAGCCGCACATGCCAATCGGCACATTATTTTCCTTCAATTTGACGGCAAAAAAACCAAATCCATTTTCTATATAACTTGGCATCAATTTTTGAACAATGTAGTTTTCAGCATCTTCTAAGGTGTTGATATTGCGTTCGCCAATAAATTGTATCCAAGTAGGCGTGTTCAGCAATTCAAAAATGAAGGCGGCATCTGTGGCAGCAAATTGCGAAAGAAGGAGACGTTCTGTGTGGATATTTTGCATAGATTTGTTGTGTTTTGCGCAGATTTAACCGCAGATTTTCGCAGATAAAGTTTGCTTTTATCTGCGAAATCTGCCAAAATCTGCGTCTATCTGCGTGCTTAAAAAGGCGTATAATATTCTCTATCAGGCTCAACAGGAATAATCCAGTCCGCATTCATCTCTTGAATCGGGTTTTTAAGCACCATTTTGCCCGCAGGATTCCAATATTGATAGCGAATATCCTCCCCATTGATTTCCCTTGTTTCAAAAAAGTCATCAGATATAGCCGAAAATTCCCGATTTCCTAAGGGAATAATGACCTTTCCTTCCGCAGAAATCAAGCCTTTTTGCTCTTCCAACCAAAATTCTGCATAATGATATTTGCCAAAAGGGACGATTTCATCTGCCGAAATGCTTTGAATGAGCTTGCCTTTTGCATTAAAAACGTCCCATTGTTGCTTGTCTTTTGAGAGAAAAACGGTGGTAGGCGAGACTACTGCCGCCACATATCCCTTTTCAAATCCCACAATTTGCGTACCTTTTGTGTTGATAACAGTGTATTTTTCGTCTTTTGTTACGGCTGTAATGCCTACTTCATTGAAGCCTTGCGTATCTTGATTGTTTTGCCAAACTTGAGGGGCAACTATATTTCCCTTATTATCAATTATATACCACTCTTTTTCCTCGTCCCAAACCGAAATATATCCATGATGAATGACAGGCATTTGCGAAAAAGAGTTGCCCCCTATTTGCTTGCCTTCTCTGTTAAAAACAACAAAATTTTCTATACTATCTTGAAAAATAAAATACTCATGTAACATTTCGCCCATGAAATGATAATCGTCTTCAATAGGACATTTATAAAGGGCGGACAAAATCATTTCTCCTTTACGATTGATAAGCCCCATATTTGATTTTGTATCTTTAAAAATGCTCACCCCTTGCCGAAAATAGCCCATAGAAGTCCATTTTCCTCGATAAATGACTTTTTTTTGCTTTATATCATACAAGCTTTGAAAAGGATACTCTGCTTCTAACAAAGAATCTTCTCTTGCTACAAATTCAATAATCCCTTCCCCTCTATAGCTCACTTGTGTAGCATTTGCAGGGAAAGAAACCATTTCTCCTTTTTTATCACATAACAAAAAATAGCCTGTTTCATTATCGGAAATATTTGCATAGCCCGCAGCATCAAGCGGCTGCACTATCCGATAGCTATTTTTGAGCTTAGGTTCAAGCACAATATGCCCCTTTACATCTAACAAAACGCGCCGAAAAACAGGCATAATAGCCTGATTACTATCCAATTCCGCACTTGTAACTTGCAAAACAGATAGACAGCCATTTACCCAACCTTGAGGCTGTGTAGCGTGTGCTGTGTGCGCTTCAAACATTTCTTTGCCGTTTGTATCATAAAAATGCCAAACTCCTTCAATTCGCGCACATAACATAGGTTTTTGGGCAAACGAAATAAAATAAAAAGTACTTAACAAAAGAAAATAGATTGTTTTCATAATGAATTGTTTTGTTATTCCCGTAGTTGCCATTTTTTAAATGGCAATAAATGGCAACCATTTAGAAAAGGGTTGCTACGTTATAGTGGCAAAAAAAACGCCCAACAAAATAAATATTTTTGCTATCTCAAAGATTATTTTTATATTTGCTACAAAATTACGATTTTTAGCTTACTTTTCAATAAAAACTTAACATGCGATACATTTTCCTTCTCCTATTAGCCTTTGTCGGGGTAAATCTGACCGCACAAGAGGATTATCATAGCTATTCTCATACAGATTTTGTGAAAGCCGAAGCAGAAACGCCTACTTTGCGGGAATATGACAGCAAAAAATTGGCGGAATATCGCCAAGAAAAACGCTTTCAATATGAAAAAGCCAAAAAAGAACAGAAATCAACGGGACCTAATTGGTTTGAACGGCTTTTGAGTCGTTTTGGCGAATGGCTGACTTCGATTGCTCCTTCTGCAAAAACCGCAAATAACATTGGAAATGCCTTTGTCTATGGCATAGCATTATTGGCGTTGGGCTTGATTGTATGGGGCATTTTCAAAATGCGTGTTCGCACTATGATGGCAAAATCGGCAGACCCGCTCAATTTAGACTTCAAACAAATAGAAAATAATATTTTGGAAACGGATTTTGAACGTTATTTGAATGAGGCAGTGAGAACAGGCAATTATAAAAGAGCTGTTCAAGTTTTGTATTTAGAATCACTTAAATCCTTGACTTTGAGCCATATAATTCAATGGAAACCGAATAAAACGAATCAGGAATATCTGTACGAAATGCAAAGTTCGCCTTTGCGCCGCCCATTTATGGAGATTACCCGCATGTTTGAATATGTTTTTTATGGAGAATTTCCGATAAATGAACAAACTTATTTGCAAACTGCAGCAGCTTTTCAGGATTTTCAAGGGAAAATTGAGAAATGAGAAATAACTGCTAAATAGTTGAAAGTTATAAGTTGAAAGTTGAAAGTTAGGATAATTACTTAATAATGAGTAATTTAAGCTAAAATATACTCCCAATTTATTACTCACTCATACTTAACTATTATTATCTGCGAAATCTGCTTTCATCTGCGAAAATCTGCGTGCTGAGAAATAAATAATAATATGACAACAATTAACATAGAGAATCCTATCTCATCGCTATCGGAAATGTTAGCGACTTACGCAGATGCTTCCACACAATGGGATTCAGAAGCTACTGCAAATCTCATTATTTTGCTCGAATCGGCTACAAATACGCTAACTACAAAGGCGAATCAGTTGAAAAATGAAGTAATGCCTTGGCATTGGCAGCATAGAGAAGAAGGAAGTCTTGCAGCGTATGTTACCTTCAAAACGCAGGAAGATGCTTTGAAAAAGGAATTTTCGGAAATCCTTGCTCTGCTAAAATATTTTCCAGAAATCGCTGATTTTCAGGCTTCTGCCGAAAATTATTTGGCAGCTCTGGCAGCTTTAGCAGCGCAATCTAATGGAGAAGTTAAGAATATAGGGAGTTTTCGTAGGATAACGGAAAAAGAACTATGGGACGATAGATGTAAGGCTTATCAATATATAATGTAATATGTTCAACTCTCCATATCCATACAAATATAAATTTAGCAAAAAAGTAATATTCGATACGATTGAATATACGGAATTTATTTATACTTTTTGGGGCAAAGGGAATGAAAAGTACATTGTCAAAGTTGAAAAATATATACATAATTTACTTATCCTTAAATTTTATCCCAAAAAATATGCGGATTCTAAGAGTAAATATCAACTCCGTACCAACTGCCATGACGTTTTTAGGATATTAGCGACTTGTTTAGCGGTTATGGTAGAAATGTATGAGCAAGATAACAGCATTTCTTTTGGATTTATGGGGGCAAATTTTGAAGGGGAAGATATGTTTAAGAATAAGCGTTTTAGGGTATATTTAAAAATGATAAAGCGTTTGTTTTCTGACGAAAAATTTGAATACTACGAATATCCTGACGACAGCTGTTTCATGATGCTGAATCGAAAACACGAAAAGTTAGATGCAATACAAAACGATATTGAAATATTGTTTCAAGCTATGCAAAACAATAATTGACCATAACATTCTAAAAATATGCAAAAATACCTTCTCATTATCGCTGCTCTCATCGGCTTTCTCCTTCTTTTTGGGGCTTTGGGGGCTATGGGAGACGAAAATTCGGATTTTGACCCCAAAAAATGGAAGCCTTCTTTTTCCAAAAATAGCACACGCGCGTATGGTAGCTACCTCATTTATGAGCGGATAAAAGACCTATTTCCAGATACAAAAGTAGCTGTGAGCAAAAAAACCGTCAATGATTATGTGTTAGAAAATTATTATCAGGAGTTTTATGCAGAGCAACAAAACTCTTTTGAACAGAATTATGCCTATATCTTTGTCAATACTGAATTTTCACCAGGGAATCAGGACATTGAGCAGCTCATACGTTTTGCAGGAGAAGGAAATGATGTTTTTATTGCTGCGCAAGAATTAGGGCAAAGCCTCAAAGACCGATTTCAGCTCAATACAAGCTATGAATCAAGTTGGAAAAAAGATTCTGTGCTGCGTTATTTTGCGGACTCTACTGCGACAAATGGCAAAAAATACAAGGTAAAACCTGACGATTTTGCGGTGTATTTTACGGAATTTGATAGTACAAATACCTTAGTTTTGGCAAAAAATGCTGATGGAAACCCTATTTTGCTGAAATATACTTTGAACGAAGGGGGAAATGTGTATCTATGCAGTCATCCCTTGTTATTTACCAATTTTCATTTATTGAAAGAAAATAAAGATGGAGCAGCTTTGAATGCGCATGTCCTTTCTCATCTGCCCCAAAATAGCCGTATTATTTGGGACGAATATTATAAAGCAGACAATTTGGAGCGAATTGCCGAAGGACAAAGCGAAATTATGCGTTTTATAAAGAGTGAACCTGCCCTTTATACTGCCTTTTGGATAGTGTTAATTACGGCTTTTTTCTATACTATTTTTGAAATGAAACGCCGTCAGCGCATTATTCCTGAAATAGCTGCGCCGCAAAATAGTACTTTGGCGTTTACAGAAACGATAGGACGGCTGTATTTTCAAAGTCAAGACCATAAAAACATCGCCGAAAAGAAAATTCGCTACTTTTTGGAGCATATTCGCAACCGCTATTATATGCGTACACAGGAGTTAGATAAGGAGTTTTGCGATTTGTTGGCGAATAAAAGTGGGGTAGAAACGGCAAAAATCAATGAGCTTTTTACGTGGATTATGGCAATTCGCAGTCGGGCAAGCATCAAAGAAGATGATTTGTTGGCACTTTCTGCAAGAATGGACGATTTTTATACTTTGGCGAAATAAACAGGGATTTCACGCAGATTTCGCAGATGACATGCTTTTGTCTTTGACAAGATTGACAAGATTGACAAGATTGACAAGATTGACAAGATAAACAAGATAGAAGATTACGGGGCAAAAGAACGCAAAATGGCAGACACGTTGATATTTGCATTATATTTGTGGCATCTGCGTGAAACAAAATAAATTTTTTATGGGATATAGCAACTACAAGAATCTGCGCCAAACGCTTAAAAAATTGGCTTTGGAAGAAATAGACCTGAATTTTTTTCCAACCTGCAGCTAAAGCACATTATTTTGACAAAATTGATAGATTAGCTTGTTGTTATTTGCGAAAATCTGCGGTTAAATCTGCGTTCATCTGCGAGAAACATAAAAATATACATGGAAAACTTTAACACACGTCTTGACGTGAGCCAAGTCCTTGATGCCGTAGAAAAGGTAAAGGCAGAATTTGCGAAAATCATTGTAGGGCAAGATGCCGCGATTGAGTTGATTATTGCAGCTATTTTAGCCGATGGGCATGTGCTGATAGAAGGCGTGCCGGGAGTCGCTAAAACCTTGACTGCTAAGATTTTGGCAAGAACCATTAATACCGCTTTTTCTCGGATTCAGTTTACCCCCGACTTGATGCCTTCGGACGTATTGGGAACTTCTGTTTTCAATACCAAAACCAGCGATTTTGAATTTAGGCAGGGTCCTATTTTCTCCAATATTGTCCTCATAGATGAGATAAATCGCGCCCCCGCAAAGACACAATCGGCGTTATTTGAGGTGATGGAGGAAAGGCAAATCACCATTGACGGCAAAACCTATCTTATGCCACCGCCTTTTATGGTCGTAGCTACGCAAAATCCGGTGGAACAAGAAGGAACCTATCGTTTGCCAGAGGCGCAATTAGATAGATTTTTGTTCAAAATAGCCATTTCCTATCCTTCGCAGGAGGAGGAGGTAAGCATTTTGCAAGGTATGCACCTGCGCAAAGGCTTCAATGATTTGAATGTGTTACAGCCTGTTTTGAGCGTTTCTGAAATCGAGGCTTTTCGGGAAATCATTCAAAATGTGCATGTTGAACCCAAATTGTTTCAATATATTGCCAACATCATTCAAGAAACGCGCAGAAGTGGCGACATCTTTTTGGGAGCTTCGCCACGTGCATCTATCTATCTCATGGCAGCCTCAAAAGCCCTTGCTGTTATGCAGGGAAGGGATTTTATAACGCCCGAAGATGTCAAGTTTATGGCTTTGCCGATTTTGCGCCATAGAATTATCCTTACGCCCGAAAAAGAAATGGAAGGCTTTTCGGAAGATGATGTGGTTAAACGAATCATGGAGAAGGTGGAGGTGCCGAGGTAAGGAAGGGATACAGGGCTTTTTGGGGCTTTATCGTTCGTGTGCCGCCGTTGTCTGTGAGGACACAGACAACGGCGCGGAATGTCCGTTATTTATGAGCAGCTATTTAGTATTCGTAAAAAAATAAATAGTACATTTATCAACCTATTTATAGAAAAAACCATGCCCTGCCCCTCTTGTTTTTCGTATTTGTATGAAAAAAAGCACACTTTTTTGGTATCTCCCCAAAATATAAACCCTCTTTTTACCCTATTTTTCGTTTATTGCCCCCACATTTTTACTTTTATGATTAAACATATACTTTTCGCTTTGTTTCTGTTTGGGTTTCATTTTCTTTCTGCACAAACGGAGACGATTTTTTATTTTAACAAAGAAAAAACAAATTACGAAAAACAAAGCAATCTTTTGCTCTATGAATATCAACTTCCTGAAATATACATTTTTGATAAAAAATATAACATTGAACTGCCCGATACTTTGCGCAATATGCAAACGGCGTTTGGATTTGTGAATTTTGGCGGGTGGAAGTATGATGGCTTGCAGGGAAATACCTTGATTGCCTTGCATAAATATCAATTTGGGAGACCTTCGGTGTATATTGACTACAATCACAACCTCAATTTGAAAGATGATGGGCAGCCTTTTGTCTTTGCTAATTTGCGAGATACCGCAAATTTTTCGATGTTCAATGCGAATAACATGGCAGCAAAGGCAACTTACAAACTCTTTTATCCACAATATGAAAACCCACAAAGGGCAAAGGAATTGGAAACGATTTTGGGCAAAACGGGGGCAGGAAGGGACAACAAAATATTGCCGGTGCAGTATTGGCTCTGTTATGTTACGCAAAATACTTTGGTCATAGACACAACCCTTGATTCGGTCAATGTTAGAATTGGTTTACATGATGAAAATAAAAATGGCTTATTCAATGATGGGGTAGATAGAATAATGATAGGGGGCGAAGGCGGCAAAATAAGCCCTTCTTTGTCGGACGGGGCGGTAGAATATGCGGCAAATTGTGTGATTCGGATTCAACATAAAAGCTACAAAGTCTTGGAAATCGAGCCTACAGGCAAGTTTATACGGCTACAAAACACCGCAGAAGATGCGCTTCGTATGTTTGAAGGGGAAAATGTGATTGATTTTCCTTTAAAAAGAATAGATTTGCCGCCTACAACCTTATATGAGCAACTTAATTCCGAAAAATATACAGTCATTTATTTTTGGGCTTTATGGTGCAAAAACAACCTAATTTCTACCGCAAAATTGGCTTCCCTTTCTACTCGATATGCAGGAAAAATGCAGGTAATTGGCATGAATGTGGGAGACCATACGGACAATATTCGCAAGCATTTTTTTGCCTATCATCTCAATTGGCTGAACGGAATCGCAACAAAAGACATTCTTACGGTCTTTTTGACGGATACTTATCCTGCTTGTGTGCTGATTTCGCCTGACAAAAAAATTCTGCGTTTTAATGCGAGTATGGAGGAAATTGAGGCATATCTACTTAAATAGTTGAAAGTTGAAAAGTTGAGAGTTGAGAGTTGATTTGTAGAAATTAAATGAGATGTAATAGTTTGATTATTAAAACCTTATGCTGAAATACCTTTGCAAAAGGCACCTATTTTTGCCCCCGTTTGTGGGGACATTTCGACTTCGCTCAATGACCCCACAAACGGGGCTTTTCTACTATATGCGTACTAAGTTACTATATTAAATCTCCTTTTATTTTTTCACTTTGTATTGCAAAGTAAAATTTGCACATCTCCTTTTTTTTCCCCTACTTTGCAACATTTCTGTATCATTTCGGTTTATATAAAGCCTCGAATCCTGAAAATGGGATTGAAATGTATAAATTTCATTCTCAATTTTCATTCTCAATTCTCAATTTTCAATTTCTTCAAAATTATGACTAAAATAGAACCAAGTGCTTTGCTTTCACAAGTTACCTTTCCTGCCGATTTGCGCGCACTTCCCATGGAAAACCTTGTGCCTTTTTGCGATGAATTGCGGGATTTTATCATTTCCACCGTTTCTGTAAATGGCGGACATTTTGGCGCAAGTCTCGGCGTAGTAGAACTCACTACGGCTCTGCACTACGTTTATAACACGCCCTACGACCAACTTATTTGGGACGTAGGACATCAGGCGTATGGTCATAAAATTTTGACAGGAAGGCGAGAACAATTTCATACAAATCGCGTTTACAAAGGCGTTTCGGGGTTTCCCAAAAGAATCGAATCGGAATACGACACCTTTGGAGTAGGACATTCTTCGACCTCGATTTCTGCGGCTGTAGGCATGGCAATTGCAGCCCGTTACAAGCAAGAAGATAGAAAAGTGGTAGCTGTTATCGGAGATGGCGCAATGACAGGCGGCATGGCATTTGAAGGTTTGAATCATGGCGGCTGGGAAAAGGCTGACTTATTAGTGGTTTTGAACGACAATAACATGTCAATCGACTCGAATGTAGGCGGTTTGATGGAATATTTAACAGATATTCGCACTTCTAACACCTATAACAAACTGCGTGACGACTTGTGGAAAATGTTAGGGAGTATAAAAGGCATGAGTGGCATGGCGAGAGGTATGGCTTCTAAGTTGGAAGATGCCTTGCTTTCTGCCACACAATCCAAACCTGGAATGTTGTTTGAGGCGTTGGGTTTTCGCTATTTTGGGCCAATAGATGGGCATGATGTGAACCATTTAGTACGCATTATGGAGGATTTGAA
>JAYUZN010000603.1:0-15514 GCA_043751755.1 Bacteroidota bacterium
TTAATATCAATGATTTAAAAAATTGATTATCAAGTTATTGCAATAAGGTTTTCTTTTCAAAATATAGAGAAGTGTAACGTACTCGTGAAACATGCCCAAATATTCATACGTTATTGTCAGATAGTTTCTTTCTGGATTCTTTATTAGGCGAATTTGCGAATCAAAAAATACAATCTGTTATAGATTTTTTGAATGGAAAGAATAAAGAAATGGAGGTAGAAACCGCTCAAAAATACATTAATCTGATAGGAGAACCCATTATTAAAAGGCAATTACAAAAAATGTTGGACAGTCATCGACTTTCGGAAGTAGATAATATTAAGCTACAAATCAAAGAGTTATCAGAACGTTTAACTAAATTAGAAGGAAATGATTAGTATTCAACATCATAGATTAGAAATGCTTGCTCAAAAACACTGGGAGGCAATAGAATTACATAAATCTTTGATTGAAAAGGATAAATTAAATGCCGAGTTATCTATTATCTTTGAAAATGTAAATGGTAAAAGCTATAATTTAAAAATGATTGTATTAGCAAAACCTAATGAATTGGAGGTTTTGGCAAATCACTATAAAAATAACCTTCCATTGACAAACGAATCCGCTCATTTTTGGAAAGAGAAAATGTATAAAAATTATTTTTCAACTACCAATAAGCAGCTAAAAGACAAAGAAGGAAAAGATTACAATGCTTGGACTTTAGTAAAAAATTTAGGCATAACCATTTGCCCTTATTGCAATATCAATGCTATATACAATTTAGAAGAAGGAAAAAGAACTTCGGAAATAGACCATTTTTATAGCAAAGAAAAATACCCTTTTTTAGCTATGTCTTTCTACAATTTGATTCCTTCTTGCAAAGTCTGTAATAAAATTAAAATGGCAAGTGAGGAAAAAATAATCAACCCTTATGACGAGAGATATAATTTGAATGAACAAATGACCTTCAAATTAAAGATTACAAAACCTTCTTTTTATTATGATTTATCAGGTTTTGACATAGAAATAGTAGCGGATAGTAAGATAAAAATAGAAGTAGAAAATGCTAAAAATGAGGTATTTAGACTGAAAGAAAGGTATGAATATCATAAAGATATAGTGAGGGAAATTATCCAAAAAGAATATACCTACAATGATTCTTATATAGATGAGTTATTTCGCAAATATGAAGGGACATTATTTAAAAACCGAGAAGATGTTATCAAACACCTTCTGGGCACGTATATAGAAACAGAAAACCTCCACAAACGTCCTCTTTCCAAGCTCACCAAAGACATTGCCACAGAATTAGGCTTGATTCCTTAGTAATGCGAATAAAAATGTGATTCTCTTGCACAAAATTTCTCAAAATAATTTATCCTTACTAAAAAAAATAGTTTTTCTTGCACACAAGCAGAAAAATCCCTACCTTTGTAGCCTCATCTCACGCAGATTTTCGCAGATAGGGACGCAGATTTTCGCAGATTAAGAAATATCTGCGAAAATCTGCGGTTAAATCTGCGAAAATCTGCGTGAACCGAAGCTCAACACAACTCAATGGCTGACAATACACCTTCGCTGCTTGCCGTTTCGGGCATGTACGAAAATTATTTTTTGGATTACGCATCTTATGTGATTTTGGAACGGGCTGTGCCTTTGTTGCATGACGGTCTCAAGCCTGTACAACGCCGTTTGCTTCATGCTATGAAGGAAATGGACGACGGGCGGTTTCACAAAGTCGCAAATGTGATAGGGCAGACCATGCAATTTCACCCACATGGAGATGCCTCTATAGGCGATGCGTTGGTGAATATGGGGCAGAAGGATTTGCTCGTAGAAACGCAGGGAAACTGGGGAGATGTGCGCACAGGCGATTCGGCGGCGGCGGCACGTTATATAGAAGCCCGTTTGTCGAAATTTGCCTTAGAAGTCAGTTTTCACGCCAAAAATACAGAATGGCAGGCTTCGTATGATGGGCGAAAAAAAGAGCCTGTAGCCTTGCCTATGAAGTTCCCGATGATTTTGGCGATGGGCGTGGAGGGGATTGCTGTAGGTTTATCTACCAAAATTTTGCCCCACAATTTTTGCGAACTCATCGAGGCTTCTATTGCGGTTTTGAAGGGAGAAACGCCTACCCTTTATCCCGACTTTCTCACAGGCGGAATGATTGACGTGGCGAACTATAACAATGGAAAAAGAGGCGGGAAAATCCGTTGTAGAGCCATTTTAGAAAGCCCGAATAAAAGCACTTTGCTCATTACAAGTATTCCTTTTGGCACGACAACAGGCGGCTTGATTGAGTCTATCATTAAGGCAAATGACAAAGGAAAAATAAAAATAAAAAAAGTAATAGACAATACAGCCGCAGACGTAGAAGTTCAAATAGACTTGCCTCTGGGCGTTTCTCCAGATGTTACAATAGATGCTTTGTATGCCTTTACAGATTGCGAAGTTTCGATTTCGCCTTCTGCCTGCGTCATTGTCAAGGATAAACCCTATTTTTTGGGCATAGATGAGATGCTCAAAACTTCGACAGATACGACAGTAGCTTTGTTAAAGGCAGAGTTAGAGATTCAATTATTGGAATTAAAAGAAAAACTCTTATTTTCTTCTTTGGAAAAAATCTTTATAGAAAACCGTATTTATCGCGACATAGAAGAATGTGAAACGTGGGAAGCCGTCATTTCTACCATAGATAAAGGACTTACCCCTTTCAAACCGCAATTTTATAGAACGATAACACAAGACGATATTTTGCGTTTGACGGAAATCAAAATCAAACGTATTTCTAAATTTGACAGCTTTAAGGCAGATGAGTTGATACGAAACTTGGAGAAAGACATTGCAGAAATTGAGCATCATTTGGCGCATTTGATACAATATGCCATAGATTATTTTGCGCATTTGCTCCAAAAATATGGTAAAGGAAAAGAGCGAAAAACACAAATCAAAGCCTTTGATACCATAGAAATTGCGACTGTTGCGGTAGCAAATCAGAAATTATATGTCAATAGAAAAGAGGGTTTTGTAGGCTACAATTTGAAAAAAGATGAATATGTTTGTGATTGTTCAGATATGGACGATGTGATTGTTTTTTTGGCAGATGGAAAATACAAAATCTGTAAAGTTTCTGAAAAAGCCTTTTTTGGAAAGGAGATAATTCATTTGGGCGTATGGAAAAAGAATGATGAAAGAATGGTGTATCACGCCATTTATCGAGATGCCGAAACAGGAAATAACTATGCCAAGCGTTTTTCGGTAACTGCCATCACACGCGACCGCGAATATGAGGTTACAAAAGGCTCAAAAGGCTCAAAACTGCTTTATTTTTCGGCAAATCCGAATGGAGAAACGGAAATTGTAGGCATTTTTCTCACGCAAGGTTGTACAGCAAAAATCAAAAACTTCGACTATGATTTTTCGGAATTGGCAATCAAAGGCAGGGAATCGCAGGGAAATATCGCTACAAAGTACCCGATTCGCAAGATTGTGCGCAAATCCGTAGGCGCATCTACGCTGGGTGGGCGCAAAATTTGGTATGACGAAAATGTGAGCAAATTGAACCTTGACGGCAGAGGCAAGTATTTGGGCGACTTTGATACGCATGACAAAGTGTTAGTTATCTATAAAACAGGCACTTATGAAATAACGAATTTTGAATTGACAAACCGCTATGAGGCGGAAAAAATGGCTATCATTGAGAAATTAGACCCTGAAACGGTGATAACAGTTGTGCATTTTGACGGCAAGCAAAAGGAGCATTTTGTCAAACGTTTTCAGATAGAAACCACGACAGAAGGCAAGGTTTTTCCTGTTATAAGTGAAGAAAATGGCTCAAAATTGATATTTGTCTCCTCCGCCGCAGAGCCTTGGATAGCTTACACCTACCAAAAAGGCACAGGCAAAAGTGCTACAACGGAAACGCAAGAAGTCTGTTTGTCGGAATTTATAGAAGTAAAAGGCTGGAAAGCTATGGGAAATAAGCTCAATTCTTTGTACAAAGCGCAGAATGTCAAGGAGATAACGAAAGAGATTCCTGAAATGGTGGAAGTTGGTACGGAAATAGAATGGTCTGGGGAGGACTTGAAGGGAGACGGGCAGGGAGAGCTGTTTTGAGAAGTAAGCCTTTCAAAATTTAGGTGTTTATCTTAGCTATACCTTTGTCTCACTTAAATAACGGCATTAGGACTTGAGTGTTTAAATGGAGGAACTCGAAAAAGAACGATAAACAGAATGAAAAGATATATCATTTACAGCATACTTGATGTGTTCGCTTATATTATCCGCCATTTTGGGCGGAATTATGTATCTTTGCATTTATATAGCGGACAAAAAGGTCGGAAAGGGTATTATTAACTGCGAAAAAGGAAGAGAAAACCGTATCTTTGCTTGTTCATTTAAGACAAAACAACGAATTATGCACATACCCAAATCCTATCGTTATTACAAACTCACAGATTTGGCAAATATTTGTGGCATTAAAGAAAAAATTACGGGCAATCTATTGGGCACATTTGCACAAATAGAGGTCTCAGATTTTTTGCAAGAACAGATACAAAGAAATTTACCTTTGCCCATGCCGAATGAAAAAGCCAAATCAGAATTGTTGATTAGGCCTATTTTAGTAGAAATGTGGGTAAAAAACCAGCGATTTCGCCCCTTTTCAGGCTTTACGTTTAATATAGATACCAACAAAGGATTGAAGGGGGTTTGCGATTTTTTGGTCAATCTAACACGCTGTATGAGCCTGTTATTAGCGTTTTTGAAGCCAAAAATGACAATATAGAAGATTGGTACGGGCAATGTGGGGCAGAAATGTATGCTGCTCGCTTGTTCAATGCGCAAAAAGGCAATGACATTCACACGATTCATGGGGCAGTAACATAAGGCTTTACTTGGCAGTTTTTGAAGTTAGGAGGGCAGACTTTATTCATTGATTATCAACGCTATGGCACAGCAAAACGGTCAGTTTTGCTGGAAGGAATTAGAATTTTATAAGTGAGAAATGACAGAAAAATACGCGAAATACGACAGTCATATTGCCTTTCGGCAATGGTATGAGCGAGATGAAAACACCTTTCTGCAAATGCTAAACGCGTTTTTGCAGCCTCCACAGCCTTTCCTCAAAGTGGAATTGCCTGTGTGGGAATATAGCTTTTTGTTCATGACAGAAGGGGCATTTTCTGATGCCTTAGCCATGTATGTCGAAGATACTGCGGGAACGAAATATTATATAGAATGGGCTTGCTGGGAATTGCATTGGGGAATGGCTAACATGGTTTTGGTATTGGATAAAACCTATCATAAAAAGTGGCACGAGTTGAAAGAAGAAGGGATTACGCAAATTATTTATGTGGGTTTATCGCCTTTTTCGCTAAAAATAAAGGAAATAAATGCCTTTTGTCTGCAAAAAAGCTATACACACCCACCCACGAATTTGTGTGTAAAATTGCAGTTAATCGATAAACCTGCGGCTTTGTCTATGAAAGACCTGCAAAACCCCATGATAGCGTGGATAAAAGCATTTGAAAACCTTGAAAATCATTCCGAAAATGAAACACAGGTTCAAGCGAGGCAGATGTTGTTCCTCGAAGACTGGTTTGAACGGGCTAAAGACCATTATTTGGCGCATAAAGATGTGCGTATAACGCTTAATGAGCAGCAACTTCATCGTTATAAAGTGCAGGGCACCGAGATAAACGAAAGCTATCTCAAAGCGCCTTATCCGCCTGTTTCCGTAGGTTTGAAGGAATTGGGCTATGAAATGGGGTTTGGAAAAGGCAGAAAAATTGCCAAAGAGGAGGTGGATTTATCGCTTTTTCAGGGCTTTATAGAAACGATGTCTTACACCTTATTTCGGGAATGGACAGCGCAAATACAGGAAATCTACCCCGAAAAAAAACTTGAAATTATAGATGAACGTTGTCTCGTAGCAGATGTGGAAGACGTGCTTAAAAGCAGCATTGTGCATTTATTTGACTCAGAATTGTACAAAGAGACGCTGTTTTCCGAAAAGAAATGGCACAAAATAGGCTTTATCTTAGGCTACCTACAAGGGCGTTTAACTACGCATTGGTATATGGAGTATTTCATGAAATCGGAGCCGATTTATCAAGAATATGCCGCGCTAAAAGCCGTAATTACCTTGTTAGAATTTGATAAAATCGCCGAAATTCGTCTCAATAGGCTATATGAAAGGTATCTTCATCAAGACAATAACTTGGCAGAAACCGCCGCAGAGGTCAGCAAATTGATATTAGACGACAAAATGCAAGCCGCACTTTCCCCCGAAAAAGGCAAAACCCTCACGATTTTTGATAATCTAATGCTCAAAACGGTCTTGGCTATCCACGAAAATAAAGAACCTGATATAAGGCTGGATTTGGAGGGCTTTTTGACTGATGAGCTTATCTGGGAGTGGGTGGAGGGGGAGGCGGAATAATTAGGAACTCAGCAAAGCTAAATACGGGCGGGTAATTATCGATACTTTGAATGGAATAAATTTCCCGATTTTACGAAAAGTGAAATATCTGTGTATTTAGAGAGTGGCGCACTTTTCAAAAATGCGCCACTCTAAAAGCCCAAAAGCAGAAAAACGGCACTTAATGAGGGCTAAACGGGGGCAAAAATAGAGACCTTAATCTACCTTAATCACTTCTCTTACCCAAGGCAATTTTTCTGTTAAGGTTTTAATGATTCCATGCTTCATGGTTAAGTTTATGGAAGGGCATAACAAACATGCCCCTTTGAACTTAACTTTTACTACATCTTCTTCTACAGCGACTAATTGCAAGCCGCCCCCATCTGCCTCCATTGCAGGCAAAAGAGCATTTATTACTTGTTGAACTTCTATTTCGCGAAATGTGTTCATGTTAAAATAGCTTAAATGTTTTTGGCACAACGAAACCCAATATTAATCGCAAAGCTATCGGGCAAATACGCCCCTCTATTTGCGCACCTTAACCTAAAAGGTTGTATAATGTTAAAAGACGCGCCTCGTCGTACTTTGGTTATGCCTGTTGGAGGTCCTTGCGGGTTTTCGATTTCGCTATTGGCGTAATAATCTGGCGAAAAAAAATCTGAACACCAATTCCACACATTGCCACACATATCATATAAACCGTAGCCATTGGGCGGATAAGATTTTATGGAAACTGTGGCAGGAAAATCAGAGGTTGTCTTTCCGAAATTGCAATCTTTTTCTGTTGGCTCGATGCTTCCCCAAGCATACACTTCTTGAATCAGCCCTCCTCTTGCAGCTTTTTCAAATTCAGCTTCTGTTGGGAGGCGTTTGCCCGCCCAAGCAGCGTAGGCTGCGGCATCTTCCCAAGATACTAATACTACAGGGTGGTGCGCTCTTTCGGGCGTAAAATACGATTTCCAATATAAACCCATAATCTCTTTTTGCTCGCCAGCTTCGTAGCCTTGCGCTTTGCCCAATTGCTCGGCAGTCGTTATATAGCTAGTAGCGGCTACAAATTGGCTAAATGCTATATTGGTAACGGCTGCTACCTCTATCAAAAAAGCGGAAAGATGTACTTCGTGTACAGGATGTTCAAAATCACCCCAACCATCTGCTCCCATCATAAAAGAACCTGCGGGAATTACGACCATATCCTCATTTATAATGTTAATATGGGCTAATTCAATAAAATCTGTCTGCATAAAATTAATTGTTAGAAGATTAAAGAAGATAAGTTATTGTAAACTATTTTGAAGTAGTTCTTTTTGTTGTAAAAAAATAGGCGTAAATCGGCTGTTTAGTCTTTCTGCTGCGTTTTCAAAAGGCATGTTATAAAATTCTATTCTTTTATTTTTCATCACTCCTACAGTGTCTGCTAAAAGCAAGGCTTCGTCTATGTAGTGCGTAACCAAAATGACCGAAATATCTAATTTCTGTACTATCTGACCTACCCAGCTAATCATGTCATCTCTTGTGTACAAATCTAATGAAGAAAAAGGCTCATCTAACAATAGAACGCTCGGATTATAGCTAATCGCACGTCCTAATGCCACTCTTTGCCTTTGCCCGCCCGATATTTCGGCAGGATATTTTGAGGCTAACTCTGGGAGTCCTATCATTTCTAAAATATAAGCAATTCGGATTTCTTTTTCTTTTCTACTCAATTCGCCCAGCCCAAATGCTATATTTTGCTGTATTGTCATAAAAGGAAAAAGAGAATTATTTTGAAAACAAAAGCCCATTTTTCCCTGCCTTTCTATCTTTCCTGTATAAGGAATAAAATCAGCGATAGCATTTAGGAGTGAACTTTTGCCTGTGCCAGATTTGCCAATAATCGCTAAGGTTTGTCCTTTTTTTATGTCAAAAGAAACATTTTTTACGACTTCTATTTTCCCATAAGCAATTGAGACATTTTTGAGTTGTAACATTTTTGTTAGGATAATTTCAAATAAGGAAAAATATTAAAAGAAAAATAGCGAAATAACATATCAGCACCCGCACTCAAAAGCCCTAAGGTAAACAAGGCTGCGAACATAGTGTCTGTTCTGTAGGCAAGGTGAGCTGCACTGATGCGATATCCAAGTCCCGTTGATGCGCCGGCTAATTCGCTGACATACAGCATTATAAAGGTCATTGAAATGCCTAATCTTATGCCACCTACTATCCAACGCATGGCACTCGGAATCACGATTTTGGCAAAAATAGCCAAACGCGAATCGGACATTAGCCTCGCACTGCGCAAATATTCTGTGGGAATATTTGCACTTCCTATATGTGCATTAATCCAAACAGGAAATAACACTGCAAATGCTATAGAAAAAACCTTGGAGCTGTCTCCTATCCCAAACAATGTTATAAACACCGGAAGCAATGATACTGGCGGAAAAGAGCGAAGTACATTCATTATCGGGGAAAGTGTTTGGTCCAGAAAAGAAATTCTCCCAGTAAAAATCCCCAACAATACGCCTATACTTACGCCTAATACAAAGCCTATGCCGCCTCGCCATAAAGAAGCTTGCAAATCTATTAAAAACTCGCCTGTTTTTATCCACTCTATTTCTGCCTTGAGTATCGTAGCAGGAGAGGGAATAAAATGCGGATTCACAATTTCCTTATCAGATAAGACTTGCCATATAAGTAAACAACTGATTATCACTAAGATAGAATAGCGATATAGTAAAAATAGTTGTTTAAAGTAGGACAAATATGTTTGCATATATTCTCAATTCTCAGAACGCAGATTTTCGCAGATGTATGGCTCTCAATTCTCAAATTTTCAATTCTCCATTTTCAATTACTTCATCAAAGCCCCAAAGTCAGGAATCTTCGTTTCTTTCGGATATTTATTTGTGGCGATTGCCCAATTTGCTTCCGCTACACACAACTCCTTCAAAGCAGGGTCTATTGCCACCCCAAAGCTGTAGTTCGCCCAAGTACTTGCCACAATTCCAGCATCTAACTTTGTTTTGCGTGCAACAATCGCTTGCGCTTCGGCAGGATTTTGTTGAATAAAAGCAACTGCCTTTTTCAAGCCCTCCAAATATGCTGAAATTTCGGCTGCTTTTTCGCTTGCCACGGTTTCCTTCACGCTCATTATATAATACGTATGTAAATCTGCGTTCAAAAAAGTTAGCCCCTTGTCTCCCAGCTCTTTTTCTGCCATTCGCGCAAAAGGGTCAAAGATAGAAATGCCTTCTACCGAAGCATTTGCAAGGGCTGCAGGCATACTCGGCGGATCCATTGCCAATACTTCTACCTTATCTTTGAGCTTATGTTTTTGGATAAAATTATAAGTACTCCATTCGGGCGAACCGCCTTGACTTGTAGCGATTTTTCGTTTCTTGGCAAAGTATTTTTCGGGCGTATCCATATTTCCCTCTTTGCGCACCACTACGCGGCACTCATTTGTCGCATTTACCACCTGCCCAATTACCTTGAGTTTGTTGCCTGCTAAACTTGAAAGCACCACTGGCGTTTCGGCAGAAACAGCAATATCTACGTCATTTGCCTGTCCCAACATGGCTTGTAAAGCAAGTTTGCCCGCAGCAAATTCCTGAACAGATACCTTTACTTTTGTAGAATCAAACAAATGCTTTTCATTAGCAATAATGACTAAGGCATTTGAAGGGGAATTTTGAATCCCTACGGATAATTGGCTCACTTTTGCCGTTTCCTCGCGTGCAGCAGCCTGTCCGCCGCCGTTGCAAGCATAAAGTGCCATTAAAATGGGCAAAAATGTGTATGAAAAAATTGTTCTTGTCATGTTAAATATGTTATGAATGAAAAAAATAACTTGGATATATACTAAAATGGAAATTGATGCTCCAAAGTGCCTGCGCACATTCATTGATAGGCATTCCCAAATAAGAGGCTATCATATGCAAGGTAGAAAATTTGCGTGGGTCTTCATAGTTAATCCGAATAGAAGGATTGTCTTTTTGCTGCGACAACAATACATCTATTATGTCGCGTTGTTTATTCACTTCTCTGACGCTTTTGAAAAGTTCTTCTAAAAAATCATCTTTAAACACTGCCGTATTTGCCAATTTCTCATTTTCTCGTTTGATAACAAGGCTATATTGAAAATACAGGTTAGCATCTCCTTTTGTTAAAGTGCCTAATAAATCTATATCATTGCAAATAAAACGCTCGTCTTCGGTCTGATTCCTTTCGATTCTTTGAGAAATGGCAAAACTATTGGGCTGCCAACCTAAGAGAAATACCATACAAGGCTTGTTTTTGTGCAGCTTTTCCGCAATTTTGCTCGCAGTGTCCTGAATGTCATTTATATCTACAACGATTTTTGTGAGGTCTATTTTCTTTATTTGTTTGTTAAATTCTCGAAATCTGGGAATAATTAGATTCACTAAGTGATTTTCGCAAATCGTTTTGGGCGGATAAAAAATAGCTACTTCTTTGATACCTGCCGTTTCAGCATCCTTCAATATTTTCTCCCAACTCAGTTCTTCTGGACGATTATTATAAACCTCTTTTTTAGCTGTCCAATACGCACAGTCTTGCACAATCGTTGTCAAAGTCGTAGAACCCGTTACCGAAAACACAATACTTGCCACTTTCTCCATCTCGGCTCTATTAGGATGTGTATCTACCACAATATTCGGAATCACAACTGCGTCTGCCTCTTCGGTGAGCAAATGATTGATAAGCTCTTTTGCAGAATATTTCACAACTTTACTTTCTACTAGCAAACTTCCTTCTACCTCTTGCCCTTGGAAATGATAATCTTCGTCTATTGGTATCAATATTTTGCCTTCTCTATTTTGCGGTATTGGTGTATTTGCATCTTCCCCAAACGAAAAAAACACATATGATTTTCGGCTTGTTTCATTAGGAATCATCGTAATAATGGGCGCAGCCCACAAAGTATGCCCAAAACCGATGCGCAAAGTAGCGTTGAGCGACTCCAACGGCTCGTCCATCTCCAGTGCCTCTCTGAGTTTGTCATAAGAAGATTGTTTGATGCTGGTCAAAGTCCCTTTTTCTATCAAACTAATGGTAGAGATAGCCAAACCACAACGTGCCGACAAATCTCGTAAGGTTAGATTCTTGTGCCTTCTCCGCTCGCGAAAGCTGTCTCTTAATTCCGTGTTTATTTCCATCTATTTTTGATTAGCAGCCTAAGCTTTGACATTAGGGGCTGCAAAAGTATTATTTTTTTCTATACAATCGTGAAAAATATTTCGCAAATATACAAAGCATTGTTTCTATTTACAAGTATAAAAACACTTATTTTTTTAGAGAAATCGATTATAGATAATATATAGCATAAAAACGCAATATTGTAAAAAAAGTTGCATTTTTTAATAAAAATATTTCATAAAGTGTGTTTTATAGTAAAAAATGTTTTATATTTACTAATTAAAACTAAGTATATAATTTTATTTTTTTAAAATATAGAGTATTTTTAGCAATTTATTAACATATTCGTAGTAAATACTAAAACTAAAGTACTTTTTATTTCAATTTTAAAGAAAAATGGGGCTTATATTTGTTTATTTGTAAAAAACACATATTTTATTAAATAAGTAAAGTGAAATATGAAAGTTACTATACATAAATATGTGTTTTATGATTATTTTTAACAATTTTAATGAATTTTTTACTTTTTCGTTGACATATCCAATTTTTATACTTACCTTTGTCAAAGAAATGAATTTGTATTATCGCATATGGCTTGGACCCCGAGGATGCAGGGTGCGCGAAAGAACTTTAGGGATTCGATTAACGCACTTTTGCATTTTTTAAAAAGGGTTTCTCTGGAATAGCTAGCTCTTGTATGTTTATATAATTTTTATTTTTCATTTGTAAAATTCTATTATTATGAGCCATCAGAACATTACCATCGAGACCGACAAAATTGCAGCAGACTACAAAGTTGTCATCAAGCACTGCCCAAATGGAGACCTTGAAATCTCACAAAAGCACAAAAGTTTGGAAGAACAGATTGAAGAAGACCAAACGACACACTACTCATTTAGACCATTTCTGTATTTATTAGTGTTAGCCCTCTTGGTAGCCGCGCTTTTCGCGCCGCCATTCGACAAGCAAGAGCCATTAGTTAACAGCAAAGGAACTACAGAAAACACGCAAAATCACTGATTATGGGCATCTGCCACTCGCAATAGAAGTAAAAAGCAAAATGACTATCCCTCTTTCGAGAAATAGCCATTCCTTTTGAAGACGTTACCTTAATCACTGCCTGTCTCCCAAACGATGAGTGATTAAGGGTTGAAGTTATCACACACACGCCCGAAAGCTAAACGAAAATTCCGGAGTTTTAGTTTGTTTTCGGGCGTTGTGGTGGAAAAATAACCAGCATTAGGCGTAACGCAAAAAAACTTGCTACGCCGTCCTATTTTTTCTCACAATGAAAAATTCGTTTTTTAGGTTGATGTTACTCGCCATTTTGATGGTCTTTGTAACTCCCTTTAACACAGCAAAAGCAGAAATAAGCTGCGACATGCTTACAAGTGATGCGCTTGTAGCGGTTTACAATGCCACAGACGGTAAGACTTCGTGGTATGAAGTCGAATGCTTTTCAGCAACCACTTCTGCCACTATTGTGGCTTGCTCTGAAGCGGCAGTTGTTATCGAAATTAAAACGCCCACAATGAGCATTCATAAAGTAGTAGCCAAAGTAGCAACAAAGCTACTCCCTTCTGTCCTATATGCTTGTTGTATCGCAACCGTAAAAAACCGGTTTATTTGTGGCGCAGTCGCTACGGCTGCAGAAACCTTGATAAGTCTGCAAGACAACTATTCTCAAAGTGGTAGTGATACAGACGGAGTACTCCCCATCACGCATGTTGCCAAAAGAGGCTCAAGCTATCAAAACACCAACTCTTCGCTTGAGTTTGATACCAATTGCAAAGAAACCGCTATCGGGATAAAAACAACCTTAGATGAGTATAAAAAGAACGACTATGTAAAGTGGGGAGAGGTTTCGGGTTATTCGAAAGAAGGTGAAACCTGTTCTTGTAACTGTAACAAAGGCTAAAAAATTCCTTATCGAACCATTTGTGTATCTCTCATTTTCCCGCAGTCGAAGGCTTGCCTTCGGCTGCTTTCCAAACAACTTATTTTTATGAAAAAATTTTACGTTTTATTTACCTTTCTCTTGTTTTGCTTTGGGGCTTACAGCCAGATTCAAAGTGAAACATACGTATCTGCTGCCAAATATGCCCGTTTGGTAAGCAAAAACAAAGCAGCTGAACTTGATTCAGCGCAGGTATTTGCGACTATCCGCGAGGCTCTGGGCTTATCGGAGGGCTTTCAATTGAAGTTGAAAAGAAGAAGACATGATGCAAAATACAAAACAACCACTTTGCGCTATGAAGTCTATTTTCATCAATTTCGGATAGATAACAGTGATGTGATTCTGCATTTTGACGCAAATAAAAAACTGTCTTCTATCAGTGGTTTGTGGTATCCTAAGCTCAGAATTGAGGATACTTTTAGCGTAAGCGAAATAGTGGCACAACAGGTAGCTTTTTCGCGTATAGACACCAACAAACTTTGGACAAAAAACATGGCGGCTTTCAATGAAAAAATGGGGCAGGAAATGTTGGAAACGGGCGGAGAAGCGGTGTATTGGGTAGAGGCTAAGGTGGGAAAAGTGCTGCCTGTTTGGAAATTTGAGCTGCATCTTTGGCAGGGAAATAGCAAGGCTATTTGGGTAAATGCTTCGAATAAGACTGTGCTTAAAGAGCTTGACTTAGACTACAATTGTACGTCAAATTCGGCAAATACTCTTTTTTATGGCTCACAAACGGTTTGGACTATGCTCTCGGGAGGGATATATTATTTGATAGATGACTGTTCAAATGCGCATCCTTTTGATTTGCTTACCTACAATAACATGGGGGGAAGTGGCGGAAGCAATACTTATACTTCAAGCAATAATACTTGGACAACGAATGATGAAATGGTAGGGGCTACGATTCATTATGCTACGGATATGTTTCAAGAATATCTTGAAAATAATCATGGGCGGGATAGCTGGGACGATAACAATGCGAATTGGCTTTCGTATGGAAATACCTATTTTTCGGCATGGGGAACCGCTTCTAATGCGGCTTGGTATGGCAGTTATGCTGAATTTGGCTATGGCTCAAATTTTAATGATCCGTATGATGATTGGGTAAGTTTGGACATTGTCGGGCATGAATACACGCATGGAATCAATGGCTCTGAGGGAAATTTGGTTTACTCGTATGAACCGGGTGCTTTAAATGAATCTTTTGCCGATATTTTTGGGGAAATATTAGAGGATTATGCTTTGGGAAATAACAATTGGCAAATATTTTCTGAAGTAAATACAATTAGAGATATGGCTGACCCCAATAATTATGGGCATCCTGACACCTATTTGGGCAATAATTGGTACACAGGAGCTGGGGATAATGGAGGAGTTCATACCAATTCTGGTGTTCAGAATTTCATGTTTTATCTATTATCAGAAGGCGGAAGTGGCACAAACGATAATGGTGATAGCTACAGCGTGAATGGCATAGGTATCTCAAATGCAAGAGAAATTGCCTACCTTACTTTGGTGGATTATGTAGGGCAAAATACGGATTATGGCGATATTGCCTTGTTATGGGAAAGTGCTGTACAAAGTGCTTTTCCTGGAAATGCTACTTATTTGCAAGCAGTGCAAGATGCTTGGTGCGCAGTAGGGGCTGGGAATAATTGTAATGCGGTTCCGCCACCTAATTGTCTTTATTACACAAATGGCACGACTGACGGTGACTTCATCAATGGTGTGCAGCTCAACACTTTATCGAACTGGAACACTGGCTATATGGGAGGTCCCTGCTTCAATGATTATACCTATCTTTCTACGCAAATAACAGAAGGGCAATCCTATTTTGTGGACGTAGAAGAAGGCGACTATGATGGTACGGTTGGCGTATGGATAGACTTCAATCAAAATGGCATTTTTGATGGCAATGAGAAAATGGGCGAAATGATAGTAACTGCTAACAATGTGAATAGCTTGTATATAACCCTTCCTGTGGGGCAGGGAACGGGCTATAGAGCTATGCGAGT
>JAYUZN010000604.1:0-2902 GCA_043751755.1 Bacteroidota bacterium
ACGGGGCTATTGAACCCAGTATTTGCATAAGTTATACGATTGATAGTGATTTCATTTGCTTGACATGGTTGGGTAGTTTATTTTTTGAATAGCCCCTTATAGATTTCGCCTATTTCTTCACCCATTTCTGAATCTCATCGCCTACTTGCAAGAAATACAAGCCCGCAGGAAGATTTTGCACAGAAATAGCAAGCTCTTTTTGTCCTTGAACCAGATTTCCTGCCATCAAAGCCTTTCCATTCACATCTAAGACAGCCCAAGTGTTATTAAATACAACCTTTGTTTTGAATTGAATCTGCAATTTATCTTGTGCAGGATTCGGATAGAGCAAAAAAGTAGCCTCTTTTTCGGGTTCAAAAGCAATGCCTACAGAATTGATATGCCCCATTTTTAGCCCATTGCCAAAACTCGTAACCCATACTTCATTGTTATTGAAAGGATTAAAGAAAACTCTTTCAGGCTGACGAAATGGATAGCTCGTAACTACTGCCCAAATAGACATAGCCGCGTCCATGTTATTGCTTATCCACAATCCATTCGTTTCTGTGGTAAGATAGGCTTGCTTGTTGTTTTGCGGATTGAAGGTCAGAGAAGTTACCCTATCAAATTGGCTGCCTGTGAGTTTTGTCCAAGAAGTGCCTCTGTTTGTGGTTTTGTACAAGCCTCCTAAGCCATTTGGCGCGCCTCCCCAACCGCTAAATACAGCCACATACCACGTATTTTGGCTTGCGTCCGCAGGGTCTATGACAATATCCTTTGTCCAATAGTGCATACCTGCATCAGAAACATCTGTCCAAGTGCTGCCATTGTAGAGAAAAGTGCCAGAACTTGCCGTAAAACCCGAAGAACCCCTTCTGCCCGAAAAGGTGCAAACTACTTTTCCGTCATTCAAGACAATAATACTCGCAGGATGCCCTTCTGTACGGGGCGGATTTGGGAGTTTTGTCCAAGTTGCGGCTGCCAAACTGCTGGCATTGTTGGTCATCCATATCCCTCCTTGCCCACTTCCACCGCCATAATGAATCACGCTTGCATAGAGTTTGTTGGCATTATTGGGGTCAATCGCTACCCAAAATACGGGATGCCCAAAATTGTGCATTTCTGTCCAAGTCGCACCTTTGTTGGTGGAATAAACGATTCTGCCATTGCCGTCATTCGCGTCTAATTGCCCATCTTGCAAGCGCGTACTTTGATACATATCGTGTATATTGGACGTTCCTGCAAACAAATTCCCATTCGGAGCGGCAGCGATTCTGTAGGTGGAATTTACGCTATTGCCTGTGTAGTCGAAGCCCCAAGTCGTGCCAGCGTCTTTGCTGCGTATGCCGCCAATGTCTGAAAAACAGGCAAATACGTTGTTTGCATCACTCCAATGAAGCTGCCAAGTGGTGGTATTTTCTATGCCAATGCTGTGATACGATTGATATTTTGGGGTAGATGCGCCTGCGGGGTGTTGGTCGGCAGCATCTGTGTAGGCTTGTCGCCAATTTGCGCCGCCATCATCTGTAACATGCACATAGCCAAAATCTCCAAAGACCACTTTGTTGGCATTTAAGGGGGCTACTGTTATGCCAAAGCAGGTTTCGCCATAGCTCCATTGTTTATCTCCTTGAAAACCCGCATGTCCTGTTATCACATTTTGATTGTTGGTTGTCATCAATACATGCGCCCAAGCAACCCCAGCATTCGTGGTTTTGAGGACATTATTTGCCCCCAAATTTTCGTCATAGCCCCCCAAATAAACGGTGCTGATGTCATTCCAAGCCATTCCCATATACATGCAATGGTCAGAAGCGGGGTTTATGCCGGTCATTTTCAAGGTCCAAGCATTTGTTCCCAAATCCAAAGAATAGACATTTTTGAGCATACCATAATATTCCCAAGGATAAATGCCATTATAGAGGTTTCCCATGTCCGAAGTTATGCAGAAAAAACGGGTTGTATTGCCTGTTTTTGCCCCTGCAAACGCCAAAATACCTTCTGTGGCGGGCATACCTGTGGTGGCGAGTGCATTGAAGGTAAGCCCTGAATTTGTGGAAGCAAGTACGCCTTCATTTGTGCCAATATAGATGTTATTTCCTTCAAAAAAGACCCCTGCAATGCGCAACCCTGCTCCAGAATTGGCATTCGTTTGTGCCAAAGAAAAGGTAGTTCCGCCATCTCCAGAGAAATAAATCTGCCCATAATAACCCATTACCACTCTATCGGGGTGATAGTAATCTGCTCTCAAAGTATAGACCTGTTCTGTAGGGTCAGGATTGCCAGAGAGAGCCGTCCAAGTTGCGCCGCCGTCCGTAGTTTTGACGGGATAGCCTGTATTTCCATCATTATAGATAGAATATGCGATGTTATTGTTATTCGTAAACTCGTAGGTAGAGGTATTGAATACTTGCAATTTGGAATAATGAATCTGGTCATAATGCAATCCAAAGTCTTGTGAATGAAAGAGTTGGCTCATATCGCAAGAGATGTAAAACTCATTGTCATTGGCAGGATTGATGGTAGGAAAAAACAATGCTCCTCCTCCACCTACGCCTCGCGGCGAAAAGGTTGCGGGTTGTGCAAAGAGAAAAGTGGCAAGAACAGAAAGCAAGGAAAGTAAGTGTAACTTCTTCATAAATAATGAGTTGTGTAAAGAAAGATGGTCGCAGATAAGCGTTTATGTAGGTTGGAAGGATAAGGTAACTGTATTTCAGATTTCGCGCAGATTTTCGCAGATTTCACGCAGATTTTCGCAAATTTCTATTCATCTGCGAAAATCTGCGTCCCCATCTGCGTTCATCTGCGTGAAATCACAAGACCTCTTCTGCCCAATCCTTTTCGGCATCAATGCCTCTTTCCTCCAAACTAAACCGCACGCCAATTAAATGTATAACTTTGCCCCCCTTTTTCCCCCCAAATT
>JAYUZN010000605.1:0-4811 GCA_043751755.1 Bacteroidota bacterium
AAAGCAGAGCTTGTTTTCCCCTGCGACCCAGCAAGTCTTGGCGTAAAAATGGGAAATACCTACCGTTATTCTCCACCCGATTTAGACATGTTTTACCCAGACAGCACCCTCCGAAAACCCGAAAAGTTTTTGACTGATGCCACCGTAGGGGTCGCTTTTAAACCTGCAACGGCAAGCTATACTATTCCGATAACCAATACTTTGCAGGGCTTAGTAAACGGGGCAGAAGAAAATAGGGGCTTTTTGATTCGTCCTACAAGCAGCTCGAATTATATTGCAAATACGCCCAATAGAGTGGTTCTTGGAGGCGTAAACAACGCTGCCTACAAGCCGAAATTGCGCATAATTTATACAACTTTACCGAAATAATCTTTATTTCACGATTTCACGCAGATTTCCGCAGATTGAGGACGCAGATTTCACGCAGATTAAGAAAAATTTGCGAAAATCTGCG
This sequence comes from Bacteroidota bacterium, assembly GCA_043751755.1. Lineage (GTDB taxonomy): Bacteria > Bacteroidota > Bacteroidia > J057 > J057 > JAAFHL01. The sequence continues at coordinate 455 of JAYUZN010000605.1, forward strand.
GTTTAATTTGCGAAAATCTGCGTGAACCCTAACACTATGGCGAAAAAAAAACTAAAACAATTCATCACCGAAAAAAAAGGCTTGCACCTGCGCAACAAGCATCGCAATCGCTACGACTTTCCTGCACTTATTCAAAGTTGTCCCGAGCTTGCGCAGCACGTTTTTGTCAATCCTTATAACGACCAAACCGTCAATTTTGCAGACCCAAACGCCGTAAGAGCCTTGAATAAGGCATTATTAATGCACTTTTACAAAGTTTCTTATTGGGAAATTCCCGAAAAATACTTGTGTCCGCCCATTCCAAGTCGTGCAGATTATGTGCATTATTTGGCAGATTTGTTGGCAGAAAGCAATGACGGGCAGATTCCTACAGGCGAAAAAATAAAAGTGCTTGACATTGGCGTAGGCGCAAATTGTGTCTATCCGCTTATTGGACACGCAGAGTATGGCTGGCATTTCGTAGGTTCAGATATTGACAGCGAATCTCTCAATGCTGCCCAGCAGATTATTAGCGAAAATGGGTTTTCAAATGCCATACAAGTCCGTTTTCAAGTGTCGCCTGATGCGATTTTTAGCGGCATCATTCAGCCCGAAGAACAGTTTGATTTGGTCGTTTGCAATCCGCCTTTTCATAGCTCTTTGGCAGAATTGGAGGCAGCAACTTATCGAAAATGGTCAAATTTAAGCCAAGAACAGCAGCTCAAAACCCCAAAACCTGTCCTCAATTTTGGCGGCAAAAATTCAGAAATTTGTTGTGAAGGCGGTGAAAGTGCTTTTATTCGCAAAATGATTACGCAAAGTGCCGATATTCCTACCAAATGTCGCTGGTATTCCGCCCTTGTTTCCCAAAAAACAACCCTTCCTGATGTGTATCAAGCCATTAAAAATGTGGAAGCCCTTGAAGTAAGGACTATTGATATGTCGCAAGGACAAAAAGTGAGCAGGGTTGTGGCTTGGCGTTTTCGCCCATAGCTGCCATTTTGCCCCCGTAGCTTCCATTTTCCAAATGGAAGTAAGCTTTTTATTGCCATTTAGAAAATGGCAAGTACGTAGTGCGCCCCGTAGCTGCCATTTTCCCCCCGTAGCTTCCATTTTCCAAATGGAAGTCAGTTTTCTATTGCCATTTAGAAAATGGCAAGTACGTAGTGCGCCCTCGTAGCTGCCATTTTCCAAATGGAAGCAAGTTTTCTATTGCCATTTAGAAAATGGCAAGTACGTAGCCCCGTAGCTTCCATTTTCCAAATGGAAGTAAGCTTTTTATTGCCATTTAGAAAATGGCAGCTACGGAAAGAGGCAAGTACTTTTAATTAATATATTAAAACTTGTTAAAAGTTTATTAAAACTTATTAGAAAATAAAACAACCTTTTTTAATAATTGCCGTAAAACCATTTATACTTGATTTATCCACAATTCACACAAATATGAAAAATGTAATCAATGTTTCTGCCATTTTATTGGCGTTTTCGCTTATTGCTTGCCAGAAAGGAGGGAATGACGAGGCTCAACAGCAAGTTACACCTTCTTATACAAACGAACCCCAAAAAACACCTGAACCTGCGCCTGTTGTGGACGAAGACAGAACGAAAATGCTGCCTAACAACCCGCAAGCCAATACTTTTATATCTTCCTCTGCCGCAGTAGAAAATGGGAAGGATACGACTCGAAAATTTATTAGAACGGCAGAGTTAAAATTTAAAGTAAAAAGTGTAATAAATTCCACTTATGACATAGAGACAATAGCCCATAAAAATAAAGGCTTTGTCGCTTATACCAACCTCAATAGCAATATTATGGGGGTCAGTCAAACCGCAATGAGTGCTGATTCTTCCCTTGAAACGACTAAATATGGAGTAAGCAATACGATGACCCTTCGGGTTCCTAATACCTTATTAGATACCACTTTAAAGCAAATCGCAAAAAACATAGACTACTTGGATTATCGAATCATCAAAGCCGAAGATGTGGCTTTGCAGATGTTTTCTCATAGTTTGACCCAAAAACGGGTAGCCAAAAACATAGAAAGGGTAACAAATGCCATTGACAATAGAGGCAAAAAGTTAGCGGAAACAACGGCTGCGGAGGAAACGTTAAATAATCGGCAAGCAGAAGCGGATAATGCAACGGTTTCTACCCTTTCGTTAAAAGACCAAATCGCTTTTAGTACTATCAATTTAACGATTTATCAGAGGGAAACAATTAGACGAGAAATGATTGCAAATGAGCAGAATATAGCGGCTTATGAGCCGAGTTTTATGCACAAAATTTGGGAAGCCCTCAAAGGAGGTTGGCATATTTTGGAAGGCATTTTCTTATTTTTGACCCAAATTTGGGGCTTGATTTTGGTTGGATTTGCGGGGTATTTTTTATACAGAAAATATGGAAATAAAGCGAAAAAATAAGTTTCTTGGGCAAATATTGTAAATAAATGCCCAAATAATGGCACATTTGTAGCCACAAAAACGTATCTCAATGTTATGCACAAACTACTGATTTCCCTTTCTCTCAAACTCAATCTATTGGCGACAAAGCGCAATATTTTGATATTATTGGCTATTTGGATAGTCATTCAAGTGATTTTGATAAGCGCGGACAACTTTATTAAAGCCGAATCAAGCGGGCAAGGAGTCTTAGATTTGGCTTTTGGTTTTTCGGCAGAAACAGCTTATAGCGAACATTTAGACAAATATTCAGAAGCTGCACGCAGCCTTTATCTCAAAGTGGAATGTTTGGATTTGCTATATCCAATATGTTATGGGCTATTATTTTCTTGTCTCATTTCACTTGGCTTCAGCAATACAAAATGGCATTCCTTAAATTTACTGCCTATTATTACTATCTTTTTTGACTATTTGGAAAATATCGGCATTTTTTCAATGTTATTGTCCTATCCCGAAAAACTTGTTTTTATGGCAACTTGGGCAAGTGTGTTTAGTGCCATAAAATGGATATTTGTCGTTTGTACGATTTTGGCAATATTAGCGAGCTTGGCGAAAATCGCTATCACCAAATTTGTGCGGTCATAATTTGTCTTAGGGGGACGCACTTTTCAAAAGTGCGTCCCCCTAAGACAGGTTATAATGTTTTGGGAATAACTTTTAGCGAACAACTTTTTTTCTTTACCGCAGGAAAAAAACTATCTTTGCCTAAAATTCTCTCAAAGTGAAGCAATTATTTCTCGTTCTCTCTTTCTTGCTTGCTGCGCAATGCCTTTGCGCACAACATCAATACAATGTCAAATTGCGTGAAAACAGCGATTTGCAACCTTTTTTTAGCCAAAAAATGCCCGAAAATAAGGCGGCTATTTTTCGCGCAAAATATGCCTTTCTGAAAGACATACAAGCTGTACAAGCTTTGAAAAAAGAGGGAGAACTGAGCCTCTTTTTTACTCTCCAAATAAAAAAAAATAAAATACAAAGCCTTCAAGCCTCGCAACAATTTGAGTGGATAGAAGAAAATAAAAAGGTAAAACTTGATGCTTTGCAAACCCTGCCCAATGACGATTCTTTGGGAAATCAATGGTATCACCAGTTTATCAAAACCTTTGAAGCTTGGAATATTACAAAAGGGAATCCTGCCATCAAAATAGGCGTGATTGACACAGGACTTGACTACGAACACCCCGATTTGCAGGGGCAAATATGGATAAATACGCCCGAAGACCTCAATCAAAATGGCACGTTTGAGCCTTGGGAAAATACAGAAATCCGCCATGGAAAAACGGGAGATTTTGACAATATAGACCAAGATGCAAATGGTTTTGCAGATGATGTGATAGGCTACGACTTCACAGATGAACCTCGAAATCCCATTGGGGGCGACTACCTTTTTCCTGACCCAGACCCTGCGGACGAGCAAAGTCATGGCACCTTTGTAACAGGAATTATGGTAGCAAAAGCCGACAATGGCATAGGGGGAATAGGGCTTTCTCCTAATTGTAAAGTATTGACTATAAGGGCTTTTGGGGCAGATGGTGGTGGCGAAGATGATGACATTGCCAGGGCAATTGTGTATGCTGCAGACAATGGCGTTCGAGTGTTAAACATGAGTTTTGGAGATGCTTATCCGTCTTTGATGATGCATGCTGCGATTCAATATGCCTATCAAAAAGGGGTAGTAATGATAGCTTCTGCGGGCAACGGCACAGGTGATGATTTGCATTATCCTTCGGGTTTTGATGAGGTAATTTCCGTTTCTGCTTCTGCCGAATCGAATGGAAATGAGTTTCTTTGGCAGCTCAGTAGCTATGGTTGGACTACCGTTTTGTGCGCGCCAGGGGCAGGTATTTTTTCTACGACTTTGCGCGATTCTGTGGACGGAAAATGGGTAGAATATATGTATGCAAGCGGCACAAGTGCG
>JAYUZN010000606.1:0-1857 GCA_043751755.1 Bacteroidota bacterium
CATTTTTTCGCAGAGCTACCGTGTAACCGAAGGGCAAAATTTTATCGAAATTCCTGCCCAAAACCTACAGATGGGCTTGGCACAGATTACGCTTTTTGACAAAAAAGGAAACCCACAGGCAGAAAGATTGCTACTTGTAAATGCCCACAAAAAGTTGAATGTCAATATTTCTACAGAAAAAGAAAAATACCTTCCGCGCGAAAAAGTAACGGCAAATCTTGACGTAACAGACGAAAATGGCAAGCCTGTTGCAGCACATTTCGCCCTTTCTGTAGTCAATGACCAACTTTTGTCCTTTGCAGATGATAAGTCTTCGGATATTTTTTCTTGGCTCTTGGTAGAAAGCGAGCTAAAAGACAAAATCCATGAGCCGCATTTTTATTTTGACCCAAAAGAAAGCCTTGAAAAACGTACAAAAACCCTTGACAATCTGCTACTTACCGCAGGTTGGAGGCGTTTTACGTGGGCAGATTTGGCAGAAAAAGAACAGCCAATTTTGTATGATGCGGAAACTACAGAAATATATGGAGTTGTAATAGATAATAACACAATTATAATAAATAATAACACAAGAATATCAGGAGCGAAAATCGAAATAGAAGGCATGAAAGAAACTTTTTTGACGGATAAAAACGGCGAATTTAGGGTAAAACGTGTGCCTATTCCTACGAAAATCAAAGCTACTTATAAAGACAAAGATGCTTATCTTACGGTTTCATATCCAGTAGATTATAAACAATACCTCTATTTAACACAAGCCCTAAAAAATACGCCGCCGCCTCAAACAGCTCCTAAAACGGTCGTAAAAGCCACTCCTATTCCCACTTTTACAGGCGGAAATAGCAAGATTTCGGGCAGAGTGTTAGATGACAAAGGTGCGCCTGCGTCAGGGGCAGAAGTGCGCTTGTATATAGGCGATGACATTGTAAATGGCGCAATTTCAGACGAAAAAGGCTACTATTCCATTCTGCCTGTAGAGGCAGGAAATTATGATATGGAAACGTTTTATTTAACATTTAGCCAAAAAATAACGGGCATTCCTGTCATCAATGGAATTACTCGTTCCGTAGATTTTGAATTGGGTGGAGCAGCTGTTTTAGCGATTGAAAAAGGGAGCCTTGCACAGCAAAAAGTCATCAAAGTAGAAGCAAAAGCGGCTCCGCAAAACCCTAATGCACCTAAACAAAAAATGGTTATTGCCACAGCACCTGTTGAGGAGGTTGCCGAAGCATTGCAAATGCAAGTAGTGCTAGGAAAACAAGATTTTACTACGAATGCTTGTGTTATAATTGCTTTTAAAAACCCTCCTTTTGAAATAGACCCTAATGCACAAGGCACGATTTTAGATAACAAGCAAATCAAGAACAAAGCGACCCGCAATATCAATGCCGTTGCAGCCTTGACTGCGGGCGTGTATCAGCAAGATGAAGGCGATTTTTCCTTGTCTTTTCGAGGCGCAAGAGACGGTGGAACGCAATATATTGTAGATGGCGTAAAAGTGCGGGGCAATCCTAACATTCCACAGGCTGCGATTGGGCAGATGCAGGTTTATACAGGGGGTACACCTGCGGAATTTGGCGATTTTACGGGAGGCGTGATTAATATTACGACTACAAGTTCTATGATGAGAAATTATTATCCTTCGGACTACGCTAAAATGGCTGCAAAAGCCCTTAAACCAAGCTATTCTTTTGCCGTAGGAAGGGAGTTTGCGCAGCCTTTATATGCTGAAAATGAGAAGGTTACAGAAAGAGATGACTTCCGTTCTACGATTTATTGGAATGGAGACGTGGCAACAGACGAGAACGGAAAAGCCAGCGTTTCTTTCTACACTTCTGATGAAATTACCTCTTTTCG
>JAYUZN010000607.1:0-7035 GCA_043751755.1 Bacteroidota bacterium
TTTTTGGGTAAATCAACTCCAGTGATACGTGCCATAATTAACCTTGTCTCTGTTTACACTTAGGATTTTTTTTGTTGATAACGTACAAACGTCCTTTACGGCGAATGATTTTGCAATCTACTGTACGTTTTTTGACAGAAGCTCTAACTTTCATATCTTAGTGCGTTAGTTGTTAGTCTTTGTGATAAAGAAAAATTCTCTACCTATGATAAAAACTTGTAGGATTAAAATAGCAATAACTTGATAGTTCTATAGCCACATGTGGGCGAAATATTTATAGATAAAAACATGCGCCCCACCCACCGTTCTTGTTTTTCGTGCAAGCACGAAAAACGGGATAAATTGGGCAGAAATCTCCTTTTCTATAAATATTGCGTGCCTACGGCACTAAGAAATGCTCAAAATTATTGCTATAACTAAATCGTCAAAGTTATTTATTTTTCGTTCCTATTATTAAAAATGAAATCACGAAATATTATTCATTTTGCAAAACGTTAATAATTAAACATTTAGCTAATTTGTAATTCTCAAATTCTCCATTTTCAATTCATTAGGCTTTGTAGCGATATACAATTCGTCCTTTTGTAAGGTCGTAAGGCGTAATTTCTAATCTTACCTTGTCGCCCGTCAAGATTTTGATGTAATTCATTCGCATTTTACCTGCGATATGTGCATTGAGTTCGTGTCCGTTCTCTAATCGAACCAGAAAACGGGCATTCGGATATGCCTCTAACACAACGCCATCTACTTCTATAGGTGCTACTTTTGCCAAGATAAATTAAAATTAAAAATGGGAAGTTGAAAGTTGAAAGTTGAAAACCAAAGTATAGAAAAACATTTCTCTTTGACTATATAGTTTCCTTTTTCCTTATTCCTTCTTTCCTTATTTTATGTTACTTACTACTGCCTCAATAAACTCAAAAGTTGTCAAAATCTCCGCTTTTCCTGTCCGAACGACAACTGTATGCTCAAAATGTGCTGAAGGCAGCCTATCAGACGCATATATTGTCCATTCATCACTTGCGGTTTTGATAGCGGCTTTTCCCATATTAATCATGGGTTCTATCGCTATGACCATTCTTTCTCTGAGCAATTCCCCTGTCCTGCGCTTTCCATAGTTCGGAACATCGGGGGCTTCGTGTAAGTCTCTGCCTACCCCATGCCCGACCATTTCTTTCACGACTTTGTAGCCAAGAGATTCTACATACATTTGAACCGCATTCGATATGTCTCCTACAAAATTGCCTGTTACAGCTCTTTGAATCCCTTTGTAAAGCGATTGTTTAGTAGCCTCAAGCAGCCTTTTCTTTTTGGGAGAAATCACGCCTACGGGAAAAGTATAAGCAGAATCGCCTACAAATCCGTTCTTCAATACGCCACAATCTACAGAAATTATATCTCCTTCTTGAAGAATTTTATGCTTAGACGGCAGTCCATGCACGACTTCTTCATTGACAGAGGTACACAAAGTATAGGGAAATGCAGATACATCTTTGTGAGGTTTGTAGCCTTTAAATACAGGGATAGCCCCATTATCTAAAATAAACTCCTCTGCGATGGCATCTAACTGATAGGTTGAGATACCGGGTTTTATGTGTTTGCCCACTTCTGCAAGCGTTTTGCTCACAAGTAAACAACTTTCCCGCATTATCTCAATCTCCGCCTCTGTTTTAATAATCGGCTTTCCTTTTGCCATAATATAGATTATGATGCAATAACACCACTTCTTTCACGCCCTTTGATGCGTCCTGTTTTCATCAAACCATCATAATGGCGGTTCAATAAATAGGATTCTATTTGTTGCAAGGTATCTAACACAACGCCTATCATAATTAAGATAGTTGTGCCTCCAAAGAATTTGGAGAAGTTGCCTGATACGCCGCAAATAATCGCTAATGCAGGAAGAATCGCTATCGCTGCTAATGATAAAGAACCCGGCAAGGTGATTTTGCTCAAAATACTGTCGATATAATCTGCTGTATTTTTGCCCGGCTTAATGCCCGGCACAAAACCGCCTGTACGCTTCAATTGGTCGGCTATTTCCGTTGGATTAACGGCAATCGCTGTGTAGAAGTAGGTAAATACCACAATAAGTACTACCAAGAAAATGTTGTAGGCAAGCCCTGTTTGGTCATTGAATGCGCCGCCTACTGCTGATAAATAGGAGTTGTCAAACAAGCCTAACAAGTAGGTAGGAACCATCACCAATGTTTGTGCAAAAATGATAGGCATTACCCCTGATGAGTTCATTTTCAAAGGAATAAACTGACGTGGAGCTTCGGTCATACCCTTATCTTTTGCCGTTACTTGACGGTTTCCCATCATTTGACGGGCGTAGTTGATAGGAATACGGCGGGTAGCTTGTGTCAATGCGATAACTGCCATGGTAACAACGGCAAGCAATAAGACTTCAATGAAAAATACCATCGGCTTATTTGCTTGAAACTCACTGTATAAGGCGGGTAAGAACCCTGATACGATGCCTATTGCAATGATTAAAGAGGTACCATTTCCAATGCCATTGTCCGTAATTCTTTCTCCTAACCAGACCAAAAACATAATTCCCGCAGTCATCAAAAACACAGTAGTGAAGATGAAAAAGTTAGAATCTGTAATGGCTTGCGGATATTGCCCTTTTAAATAGCCTACATAAGAAGCTGATTGCGCAAGTCCGATGATTATAGAAAGATAACGTGTAATTTGATTCAGTTTTTTTGTACCACTATCTCCTTCTTGACGAAGTTTTTGGATAGACGGGACAACAGCACCCAGCAATTGTACGACAATAGAGGCAGAAATGTAGGGCATAATGCCTAATGCGAAGATAGAACCTCGCGCAAATGCCCCGCCAAGGAAAATGTTAAAGAAATCTAACACTCCGCCGCCTCCACTACGTGATGAGTTGAACGAATCTTGAAGGATAGATGAATCTATGCCCGGAAGAATAATGAACGAACCCAAACGAAATACAAGCAACAGCATTAAGGTATAGAGGATTCTATCCCTTAGTTCGGTGATGCTAAAAATATTGCGGATGGTTTGAATCAGGTCTTTCATTTTATTACATGTCGATAATTGTACCCCCAGCAGCTTCGATAGCTGATTTAGCAGAAGCACTAAATTTGTTCAATTTCACTTGGATTTTGGTGTTCAGCTCTCCACGTCCCAATACTTTTACAAGTTTGCGCTTATTGGAGATAATGCCATGTTGTACCAAAAACTCGTGGTTAATTTCTTGACCTGCGTGAGTTGTTGCCAGCTCCTGCAAAGTGTCAAGGTTAATCACATTGTATTCTATGCGATTGATGTTGGTAAAACCAAACTTAGGCACACGTCTTTGAAGTGGCATTTGTCCCCCTTCAAAACCAGGTCTGTAGTTGTAACCTGCTTGTGCTTTTTGCCCTTTATGCCCTTTTGTACTTGTGCCGCCATAGCCAGAGCCTTGCCCTCTCCCAATTCTTTTGGAGTCTTTGACAGAGCCTTGTGATGGCGTAAGTGTAGATAAATTCATAAGATAATGTTACGCTTCCTCGATTTTAATCAAGTGTGAAACCTTTTTAATCATACCTAACATAGCATGATTTACCTCTTTTTCAACGGCTCTGTTAATTTTGCCCAAACCTAAAGCCTGAATGGTAGCTACTTGGTCTTTTGGGCGACCAATAGTACTTCTTACTTGTGTTATTTTGACTTTCATACAATAAACATTAACCGTTAAATACGTTGCTCAATTTGATACCTCTTTGTTTGGCAATGACACGTGGTTCACGCATCAAGCTCATGGCTTGCAGAGTAGCTTTGACCAAATTGTGAGGATTTGAAGACCCAAGACGCTTTCCAATTACATCTGTAATCCCTGCACTTTCCAAAACGGCACGCATCGCACCGCCTGCTAATACGCCTGTACCATGTGCTGCGGGACGTAACAGTACTTTTGCACCGCCATAATTGGTGGTAATTTGGTGAGGAATTGTGCCGTTTATAATGGGAACTTTTATCAAGTTCTTTTTAGCATCTTCAATTCCTTTTTGAATGGCATCAGTTACCTCATTTGCTTTTCCAAGCCCTTGACCTACAATGCCATTGCCATTTCCTACTACCACAATTGCAGCGAAGCTAAAACGGCGACCTCCTTTTACGACTTTCGCCACACGCTTCACTTTCACAACTTTCTCTTTGAGTTCTTGTTGTGAATCCGTAACCGTAACTCTGACTTTATTTTCGGTATTCATAATTGTTAGAAAATTAAACCACCCTCTCTTGCGCCTTCGGCTAAGGCTTTAATTCTGCCATGATACAAGAATCCGCCTCTGTCAAATACGACTTTTGATATTCCCTTTGCCTTAGCAGTTTCAGCAAGGGTAAGTCCTACTTGCTTGCTTTGCTCCACTTTTGTTTGGGGCTGCGAAGATATATCTTTTTTCTGAGATGAGCAACTTGCAAGGGTAAGCCCGCTTACGTCATCTATTATCTGTGCGTAAATTGCACTGTTACTTCTGAACACAGAAAGTCTTGGTCTTTCGCTCGTACCTTTGATTTTGCCGCGGATACGTCTGCGAATGGTCGTTCTTCTCTGCGCTTTTGCACTTAATTTAGACATTGCTAAAAAATTATGTGTGATTTCCTTGGATACTTGGGGAAAATGAGAAATGAAAAATAAGAAATGAAAAATAAATATCTTTTATCTCCTCCTTTAGTTTCAAGATTTCCCTTTAAATGCTTTACAAAAACTACCTATTTATGTCGTTTTTGTAAAGAATGGTTTAGAAGCGTAAACCCGAAAATCGCAGTATATCTAAGCTGCAAGCACGTATGCAAAGCAGCAAGAATTTGCGAAATTATTTTTTCTTTCCTCCGGTTTTACCTGCTTTTCTGCGGATTTCTTCGCCTACATAACGAATACCTTTGCCTTTGTAGGGTTCAGGCGAACGAATGTCGCGAATTTTAGCAGCTACTTGCCCTAATAATTGTTTGTCAATGCCCGTCAACGTGATTTTCGGATTTTGTCCTTTCAATGTTTCGGTATGAACCCCAATTTCTTTAGGAAGAACGAACATAATAGGGTGAGAGAAACCGAGCGAAAGCTCTAATTCGTGTCCCTTAGCGTCAGCTTTGTAACCGACCCCTACTAATTCCATCTTTTTTTCGAAGCCTGCGGTAACGCCAGTTACCATGTTATTGACCAATGTACGGTATAAACCGTGCATTGCTTTGTGGCGTTTTTGCTCCGTGGGACGTGAAACTACTATCCCTTCTTCTTCTACTGCGAGGGTAATATCGGGGTGCATAGCTTGCACAAGAACCCCTTTCGGACCCTTTACCGTTATAACATTGCTGTTGTCAGTAGTGATACTTACCCCTTTGGGTAACGGTATGATTTTTTTGCCTATCCTTGACATAACTGAATCGTAAAAGTCTTAGTCGTGAGTGGGGGTAATGGTGCTTAATATACGTAGCACAACACTTCTCCCCCTACATTCATTTTTCGCGCTTCTTTGTCGGTCATTACGCCATGAGAAGTCGATACAATTGCTACACCTAAGCCGTTGAGAACTTTGGGCATGGTTGAAGAACCTGAGTATCTACGAAGACCTGGCTTACTGATTCTTCCGATTTCAGTAATCGCACCTCGTTTTGTTACTTTGTCGTACTTCAATGCAATCTTGATGCTTCCTTGCGGAGCTTCGTCGATAAACTTGTATTTCTTGATGTAACCTTTTTCAAGAAGTACGCGTGTTATCTCTTTTTTCAGATTGGAGGCAGGAATTTCCACTAATTTGTGTCCTGCGCTTTGTGCATTTCTTATCCTTGTGAGATAATCTGCGATTGGATCTGTTATCATAATTACCAGCTAGTTTTTCTTACTCCGGGTATTTTACCTGCTAATGCGAGGTCGCGGAATTTCACACGACAAAGACCGAATCTTCTGATGTAGCCACGTGGTCTTCCTGTGAGCATACAACGGTTTCTCAATCTTACAGGTGATGAGTTTTTGGGCAAAAGTGCTAATGCGATATAGTCGCCAGCTTCTTTCAATGCCTTGCGTTTTGCTGCAAATTTTGCTACTAAACGCACTCTTTTGGTTTGTCTTGCTATGATAGACTTCTTTGCCATACCTTATTGATTCTTTTGTAAACCTTGAAATGGAACACCAAATTCTTTCAACAAAGCCTTTGCTTCTTCGTCAGTTTTGGCAGAAGTAACAAAGGTAATATCCATACCAGAAATTTTGTTGATTTTGTCCACGTCAATTTCAGGGAATATAATTTGTTCTTTTACCCCCAATGTGTAGTTGCCTCTGCCGTCAAAACCCTTGTTCGGGATTCCACGAAAGTCTCTTACACGTGGTAATGCTACATTGATAAACCTGTCCAAAAATTCGTACATCTGCGCACCACGAAGGGTAACTTTTACGCCGATAGGCATTTCTTCTCTCAATTTGAAGTTAGAAATACTTTTCTTTGCTTTTGTTACTATAGGGTGTTGCCCTGCAATAAGTGCGAACTCTTTTACGGATTCGTCAATGAGTTTTTTGTCGTTCACAGCCTCCCCTACCCCACGCGAAAGTACAACTTTCTGTAAGTTAGGGATTTGCATTACCGATTTGTAGCTGAATTGCTTGTGTAATGCGGGAGCGATTTGCTCTTTGTATTTGATAAAAAGTCTCGTTTCGTTAGCCATGATACTTATGCTATGATTTCGCCGCCTTTTTTAGCTACCCTAACAGAGAAGCCTTTTTCGTTTTTGATACGACTTACGCGAGTAGGCTTGTTGATACCCGGAGCCATGACCATTAAGTTAGACACATTGATGGGTCTTTCCATGTCTTTGAGTCCCCCACCCGGCAGGCTTTGGTCTGTGTTTGGTTTTACGTGTTTGGTTGCGATTCTACAACCTTCCACGATTGCCGTCATCTTTTTAGGGAAAACACGTAGTACGAGTCCAGACTTTCCACGGTCATCTCCACTCAGTACTCTTACGGTATCGCCTTTTTTGATATGCAATCTTGACATGTCTTGTTGAATTAAAAATAAA
>JAYUZN010000608.1:0-5630 GCA_043751755.1 Bacteroidota bacterium
TTTTGAGACTGTCGGAAATTCACAAAATTACGACTTTGTGCTTACTTTTTTTCTTTTTCTAAATTCTTTTTGTAACAACGGGTGTGAAACACCCCGAAATTTGGCTATTTATTCGGACATCTCAAAATATAAATTTATCTTTTCCCAAAAATAGCTGTTCCTATGCGAATCATCGTAGCTCCTTCTTGAATCGCAATTTCGTAATCGCTCGACATACCCATAGAGAGTTCTTTGAGAAGAATGTGTGGGTGGGAAAAAGCATTTTTCATTGCTTGCAACATGTCATATAAAGCCCGAAACTGCTTACGAATGAGCGTTTTATCTTTTGTGAAAGCGGCAATTCCCATCAAGCCACACACACAAATCTGGGGATATTTTTCTATATTTTCGAGTAAAAGAAAAGCCTCCTCTGCCTCCATGCCTGATTTTTGTTCCTCCTGCGAGATGTTGATTTGAAGGAGTACGTTTATAATACGTCCGTTTTTTGCGGCTTGTTTGTTCACTTCTGCCAGCAATTCTACGGAATCTATCGAGTGAATGAGGTGTACAAAAGGAGCGATGGATTTTACTTTATTTCGCTGTAATTGCCCAATAAGATGCCATTGCAACTGCGGGAAATGCTGGTATTTTTCGCACATTTCTTGAGGGCGGTTTTCTCCAAAAGCAAGTTGTCCTGTTTTGGTGGCTTCTTCTATTGCCTCAAAAGGGTAGGTTTTGGAAACGGCAATGAGTTGAATATCAGCAGGATTGCGTCCGCAAGCAAGGGCTGCTGCGTGGATTTCGGAAATTACTTGTTGGAGATTTTGGGGGATTGTCATATTTTTCACGCAGATTAAACCGCATATTTTCACAGATTTTTATAAATATACAACCCAAAATAACGCAGATAAGTTTCCCTATCTGCGTTATTTGCTCCCTTCGGCTTTGCTCAGGGAAAGTTGCTTATTTTACAATCAAACGTTGTGTTAAAGTACGTGTACCATTGTTTAAAGAAATGATATACATGCCTGAAGCAATGCCTGAAATGCTCCATTCTGCTTTGTTGATACCCGCATTGGCATGAATAGTAGCATTTTTGACCACTGCGCCAGAAAGGTCGTACATAGAAACGTTCATATCTGTGGCAATAGGTGTACTAAATGCCAAAGTCGTGCTTGCATCAGCTGGAGATGGGCTGCATGGTGCAAAACGGAAGGCGTTTATCGCCAATACATCTTCTACGCCATTCGGTGCTGCTATTACTTCTATGTTGAAAGGGGCAGGATTGGGAAGCGTGAAATTGCCGCCTGTGCCATTGAAAACATAATTAATAGAAACATTCATGGGAATTGTTACGGTTCCAACGGTAGTCGGTGTACCTGCGACTTGAATACAGCCTTTTGTGCCACCGTCCCAAGTACAAGAAGGGATATTGCAAGTCGCGGTGAAACCTGCTGGAGGGGCAGGTGTTACGGTCATTTTCACGATTTGAACGGTTTGTGGGCCTACAATTGGCAAAGTAATGGTTGTATCTGGCGGCACAGAAATCGTGATAGTTTGCAAGTAGGGCAGATTCACGACTGTAGTGTCTGTCAAAGGAGAAACAGGTAGAAACGCAAATGCGTCAGGTGTGCATTGTGCAAGCAAGTTGCTGATTCCTATGGTGAGGAGTAGCGTAATAGAAAATACTAATTTGTTCATAAAAAAGATGTGTATTTCAAGCAGATTTTCGCAGATTTGTTAGACAAGATTTTTTATTGTTAGACAAGATAACAAGATTTTCAAGATAAGACAAGGTAAGTAACTTTCAACTTTTCAACTCTCAACTCTCAATTTTCAATTTTCAATTTTCAACTCACATTCTCAAAGCTCATTCCGCCCGATTGTATCATTTTGTTTTTCAAAGCCGTTTTGATGCTGTCTAATTTGGTGATGAGACTCGCTAAAATGGCATAGTAATTTGGGGCAGTTGCGTAACCGGCAAGGGCTACTTCCTGCGCAAATCTGTAGGGGTCAGGCACATAGAGAAAAGCCTTTTCGTAGCGTTTGCGAAGGAGGAAACTCGCGCGATTGTTGAACGAATCGGCGGGCGTGTCATACGCTCGAAACCAGTCTTTTACCCGATATTTGTACTTGCCCAAGGCAGGAATCCATTCGATAGAAATGATTTCTGGAAAAGGCATATCTGCTGTAGGAAAATACTCATCTGTGTCCACAAGTATTTTTTTGCCCGTCCAATTTTTGTCTGCTTTTACGCCAAACATATTATTGGCAGGTGCTTTTTTGCCCCAACCCGTTTCCAATGCCGATTGCGCAAGGGTAAACAAGGCAGGAATCCGAGAGGCTTGTTCACTTTGCAAGGCATATTGATAGTATTTTTGGAAAAAGTCGGACTCTTTTGGGTATTTTGCCAAAGCATCGGTTGCTTCGCCAAGCCCTCTTTCTCCTGTTTCCTCTGCTATTTCTATGTAATATGCTGCGCCTTTTGCGGGAGTCCAACTTATCCAGCCGCCTTCAAATCGCTGAAATTGCCCTCTTTTTACTTCGGGGTCTTTTTCTGTGTCCCCAATCGGCAAGCCCAAAGCACTTTCTTCTGCCCCTAATCGGTCATATTGTTCGCGAATATGCCCGCCTACTTCGTAAGCCGCTTGCTTCGTGGCATTATAATAGACATTAACGTATTCAAAACGCTGTTTGCTGCTTTCGGAGGAAAGTTTTTTTTCAGCTTCTTCAGCATGTCCTACAGGTATGCCTTGATAATGTAGGATATGGATTTTTTGTTCAATGGGAGACATTTTTCAGTGAGCAGTTAGCAGTTTCACGCAGATTTTCGCAGATGAAAGCAGATTTCGCAGATAAAAAATTATTATAACTATTTAGGTAGGCAAACCTTTCGAGGGGTTGCTTCCTCAAAACGAATTTAGTTTCGCTGCCCTTCGAGTGGTCGTAGACCCTCGAAGCGGCTTTAACCTGAATAATTACAAATAATTTTCCTTATTCCTTCTTTTTTCCTTTATCCACTTTTATTCCTGCGGCTTCTTGTTTTCGCTTTTCTTCTGCGGCTTTTTTTGCCATTTGTTTGGGACTGAGTTGCTTGTTGAGCTTTTCGGCTTTGTAATATTTTTTCCAGTTTTTGCCATACAAATCTTTGTACGCTTGAATCCGCCTTTTTTCGATTTCTTTGGCTTTTTTGGGAGACATGCCTTTTTCATACCGTTCTGCTACTTGAACATTGCGAAACCACCGATAAACTTTGCTACGAGGATTGAAATATAAGGCATCATAACTCCCATCTGGGCCCAAATCCATGACTTCTTTCATCGGCGCAGACCCTGGCGTAACGGCAAGATGGTCATACACAATCATATCTGTGCCAAACAAGCCTGTTCTCATTTTTGTTCCGCCAGAAGTGCCATTTTTTACCTTCGCCAAATTCATGGTAAAAGAGGCATATTGAGAATATTTGAAAATAGCTCTATATTGCGGAATATTTTTGTCAAAAAAGAAACGGTCTAAGCCAAAAATGACCTTTGTTTTGTCATTTTCATCAAAAGAAATGACCTCTATAAACTTGTAATCACTGCGATTGTCTGCCCCATTCCAGCCCATAACCGTATAAACGCTTTTTGTTTTCAGGGGGGAGCGCACTACCGAACTTTTGGGGCGGTCTCTATATTGGATTTTTGCGGCAGGAATCGTAGTTCTTGTTTTCATGGGATAATACAAACCTCCCAGCCAATTTTTGTCATTCAATTCCATATTTTCCAATTTTGTAGAAATTTGTTGTGTTTCTAACAAAGGAATAATCACTATTTCTGCCTTTTGCGTTTTGGGGTCTATATAATTACGTTGAATCAAACCAAAATAATAATGGTATTGTTCGCCGTACATTTCTTTGGAATTTCTGTCCACCATATACCACGTAAAGACCCGAAAAGCATTGTCTTCAGAACGTAAAATAGAAATGGTGGTAAGGGAATCAAAATTATATTTAACGCTTTCGGGGCGTTTGAGTGCCTCAATCAAAGCCGTAGAAAATTGCTTATTCAATTCCACTTTATAGGCAAGAGAGTCATTATTAAGGATTTGGAACGCCATTTTTTGGAGTTCTTTCTCAATTTCCTTGAGCGGGCGTTGTGCCTGCGTTACACTTAAATAAGTAATACAAAGGAAAAATAACAATGTTTTTTGGAACATATTGGAAGGAAAGATTTATTTTTCTCTCTTGTGATAAACGAATGAGAGTACAAAAATAGTTTTTTTATCGCAGATTTTCATAAAGAAAGATTTATTTTCCCATTTTGGGGAAATATTGTTTTGATTTCACGCGGATTTTCGCAGATTTAGGCAGATTTCGCAGATAAATAGGAAAGGTATTTGTATTTTATCTGCGAAATCTGCTATCATCTGCGAGCATCTGCGTGAAAGGGTAAGATATAGGTACATTTTTTGCACAAAATCTTATTTTACGCTAAAATGAAATATTTATTTTTCTTATTTTTCTTCTTTACAACTCCCTTTCTTTCTGCACAACTCCCACAAGGCGTAACACTAAGCGGCTATTTGGAGTTGTATTATTGCTATGACCTTGGCAAACCCGCCAATCATGAACGCCCTTATATGTACTCTTTTACCCAACATAATGAGTTGAATGTAAACCTGAGCTATGTTAAATTGGCATATAATCAAAAAAAGTTGAGATGCAATCTTGCTATTATGGCGGGGACTTACGCAAATGCAAATCTTGCTACGGAGCCAGGGGGTTTGAAGAACATTTATGAAGGAAATATTGGCATAAAAATCGCCAAAAAGCGGAATATTTGGGCAGATGTAGGGGTTTTTAGTGCGCATATTGGGTTTGAAGGGGCGGTAGCCAAAGATTGTTGGACGATGTCTCGCAGCATTTTGTCCGAATATTCGCCTTTTTATGAGAGTGGCGTAAAAGTAACATATCTTTCCCTTAACGAAGAACTCCTTCTTTCTGTATTGTTATTGAATGGTTGGCAACATATTCACCGCCCTAATGGGAATAATAGCCCCTCGTTTGGAATGCAAATTCAATACAAGCCGCGCATGGCGATGACGCTTAATTATAGCAATTTTATCGGAAATGACAAGCCTGATTCTGTCGCACAATTTCGCCATTTTCATAACTTTTATGCCATTGCACAAGTTACGGAAAAGACAGGTATTAGCTTGGGTTTTGATATAGGACAGGAGCAAAATGCGGTTTATAAATCCAAATATTCGACTTGGTATAGCCCCTTACTTATTGTGCGTCAAGCGATTGGCAAAAAATGGTTTGTCTGTACGAGGTTAGAATATTATCGTGATATGCACAATGTTTTGATTAATACTTCGCCTACAAATGTGCAGGGCTACCGCACTTTTGGCTATTCTAACAATGTGGATTTTCATTATAATAAAAACCTTCTTTGGCGAGTAGAAGCGCGCTATTTTCAGAGTAAAGATGCGATTTTTACGCTCAATCGGCAGCCTTCAACGTTTAGTTTGTTTTTTACCTCGTCTTTGGCAGTAGCGTTTTGAGGAGGATAAGGAATAGAAAATAAATAACATAACAATTTCATTTTGGGGATTTCTTAGTGCCGTAGGCACGAAATATTTATAGAAAATGGTATTTCCCCCCCAAT
>JAYUZN010000609.1:0-7819 GCA_043751755.1 Bacteroidota bacterium
AAATGGGGGGGATTATGGGGGGCTATAAATATTTCGTGCCTACGGCACTAAGAAATCCCCAAAATAAAATTGTTATGTTATTTATTTTCTATTCCTTATCTTGTTTATCGTGTAAATCTTATCAAAAATACTCGTCAAAAATAAAATCTTGTCATCTACGCAAATATGCGTGCTGAAAAATGAGAATTGAAAACTATCGTAAATACATAAGCATACAACGATACAAAGATAAGAAACGCTTGCTTTCTAAGAGAATTATTTTTTTCGCATCTTACGCGTTCAATAAGAATATTTTGAGGAAAACGCTTTTTCGCAAAAAAATATCCCTGATAAAATCAAAAAAATCCCTATCTTTGCACAACCTATAAATGAGATTTTTCAGCGCATGAGCATAGCATTTACCACCAAAAATAAACGACTCATGCGATACCTTTGTATCGCACTTTTGGGCATTCAAGTTGTGCAAGCACAAGATTACAATGCCTTCAAAAAACGCTTGTCCGACCAAGAAAGCAAGTATAGAGACAATGTGCCTTGCGAAAAAGCGACAAAATTGGCAGTTCACAATTTGAATGAGCTGATATGGGCAAAACCCAATGTGGATAAGGTGGTGAAAAGCTGCGATTTTATCCGAAATCAGAAAAATGGCTGCCCGCAAGCCGATTTGACGAGTCTTTTGAGCGAAATTAAAGCGGCATATAAGCTCACAAATGGGCAAAGTGGTGATGAGAACGGGCTTGTTTCTGCTGCAGAAGATGACGCACCTGTTTCTAACATGCCAGATACGCTCATTTCGCCCGAAGAAGAAGCTGCCGTAAAGCCCGCAACGCCTCAACGCCTGCCGACTATCGCTGCTACGTCAAGTGGCGTACCTTATTGGATATATAGCTCTTTGGGCTTGCTCGCACTGTTTTGTGCTTGGCTTGCCTACAAAATTTCCCAAAAAACAAGTCCCTCAACTTCCACTTATTCATTACAGACTGACCAACAAATGAAAGACGAATTGTTAGAAAAATTAGGAAATGACGATTTAGTAGCGGTTTTGAAAGAAATACGCCACGAAATAGGCATGTTACGCCAAAAAATCACTTTTTTGGAGGAAAATATACAGGTTTTGCAGCAGCAGAAAGTATCTGAAATCTCCCAAAATACAGAGGTGCAAGCCAAAATTTTGACAAAACCCCGCGTAGAGTCTCCGATTAGGGAAGAAAAACAACCTCCTCAAGAAGATTCTGCCCCTATTATAAATCCTGTCATTTTGCCCAAAGTGATAGACAATTTTGAGCGGAGGTATGCCTTATATATGGACAATTCGGAGGGCTTTTCGGTTTCAGGCTTGATGTATGGCGAAAGTGCCGAGACGATATATGAAATCATTTTGACTTCTACGCATGGTGCGGCTTATCGGATTTGTAGTCATGCGGAGGCACAGGCTTACGCGCTTTCCGACCCTGGCTATTACCTTCGCACTGCTTGCGACTACGACAATAGCCCTACTTCGGGCAGGCATATCGAGACCTTGAATGATGGGCAGCTGGAACAGGTCGGGAGCATTTGGAAAATTACGAAAAAGGCAAGGATTCGCTTTGTGTAAGCATGAGGGAGCAATTATCTAAAATATCTGCGTAAATCTGCGCAAAGTCATCAAAAAATGCCCGACATACACCAACTTCTCAAGCAATACTGGAACTATGACAGCTTCCGCCCTTTGCAAGAAGACATTGTGCAAAGCGTTGTAAACGGGCAAGATACCCTTGCGTTGCTGCCTACAGGCGGCGGAAAATCCTTGTGTTTTCAAGTTCCGGGCATGTATTTTGACGGCTTGAGCATTGTCGTTTCGCCCTTGATTGCCTTGATGAAAGACCAAGTTACGAACCTCGAAAAGTCAGGAATTGCTGCGACTTATATTAACAGCAGCCTTTCGCCTTGGCAAATTGACCAACGTTTGCAGGCTGCGATGGACGGAAAATACAAATTTCTGTATATAGCTCCCGAAAGGATACGTTCTGCCATGTTTTTGCAGCGACTTCCGCAAATGAAAGTCAGCCTTTTGGTGGTGGACGAGGCGCATTGTATTTCGCAATGGGGCTATGATTTTCGCCCTGCCTACTTGGATATCAACCATATACGCAAAATCTGCAAAAATATTCCTGCCATTGCGCTTACCGCTTCGGCGATTCCTGCGGTGCGTGCAGACATCATAGACAAGCTGCAACTCAAAAAAGTGCAGGTGTTTGAAAAGAGTTTTCGCCGGGAAAATTTGCGCTATTTTATCCTCAAAGAAGAAAATGTGGTAGGGAGAATTATCGAAATTGCTAAACGCTCGGCAGGAACGGGCATTGTGTATGTGCGCACCCGCAAAGCTACAGAACTCATTGCGCAGACTTTGGTGGAAAATGGCATTTCTGCCCTGCCCTATCATGGCGGAATGCCACATTCTGACCGAGATAACATTCAGCAGCAATGGATTCAGAATCAGCATCGTATCATTGTGGCGACAAATGCCTTTGGTATGGGAATAGACAAACCTGATGTGCGTTTTGTGTTGCATTATCATTTGCCAGCAGATTTGGAAAGCTATTATCAAGAAGCAGGCAGAGGCGGCAGAGATGGCAAAACGGCTTTGGCAATTGCTTTTGACAATGCAGCAGATAAGTTGGAAATCAAAAGATGGGTAGCCACCAAATATCCGACTTGGGAGGAAATGCAGACTTGTTATGAGGCTTTGTGCAAGCATTTCAAAATCCCAAATGAAGGAGACATACATGTAACCTACGACTTTGATATTCAGGCTTTTGCACAAGAAAATAATCTTCCACCTCGCGCCCTTCACAATGTTGTTTCTGTGCTACATAGAGAAATGTTCCTTTTTTTCAATGAAGAAAAAGAAGATTATGGCTATATTCAATCTAAATGTTCGCCTGATGATTGGATAAACTTTAAGCAAAAAACGCCAAAAGCGGTCTTGATAACAGACATGATTTTGCGAAATATGGGTGGGGCGATTTATTCGAGAGAAGTGCCTTTTCTGCCGCAAACTTGGGCGACTGCCTTGAATTGGGAACTTTCGGATTTGGAAAAACACTTGAATCGTTTGGCGCAGCTCAACCTGATTTCCTACACGCCGCCTACGGGAATGCCTACCCTCACTTTTCTCAAAAATAGCCAATTACTCACGCAAAATGGCATGAATTGGGGCAAATACCTATTTTTGCAAAGACAAGCTACTTTTCGCCTTTCTGAACTATTGAACTATGTAGAAACGACTGAAACCTGTCGTAGTTTACTGATACAGAACTACTTTGGTGAAACTTCGCAAGAAAAATGCGGCAAGTGTGATGTGTGTATAGGCAGGCACAAAACGCAGGTAGGAGATGCGGATTTTGACGTGTTACAACAGGCAATTCAAGTTTTTTTGCGCAACAATCCAGAAACTTCGTATAGAGATACGCTTCAATTGGTGCAAAAAGGTACGCCTGCACAAAAGGAGGAGGTGCTACGTTATTTGATAGATAAGGGAATTGTGGTTGCGGATAAATTGACGAGGCTGAAGGTGAAAGGGGTTTAGTTGCAATTATTACTTGTTTTATTGGTAAAAATAGCTAATATTTTACAAGGTATTTTCTTTTATTTTAGTAAAATAAAGCCGTTATTTTCAAATATATTTTGGATTTAATCAATATTGAAATTACCTTTGTGTATTATTTGAACGCAAACGTATATTTATGTTATGGATTATAGGTTAGAGAATTTGTCCGAAGATGATTTTGAGAAACTTGTTGCAATGCTATGCCAAAAAAAATTAGGCATGGGAACAGTTAGTTTTTCAAAAGGAAAAGACGGCGGGCGAGACGGGCGTTTTGAGGGAAAGGCAAATAGCTATCCTTCAATGGCTGAACCATGGTACGGAAAATTTATTATTCAAGCAAAACATACAACTGATTATCAGGCAAGTTGTTCGGATAATCCCTTTTTTGGGAATAAAACCAGCCTTATAAATGGCGAAATTGAAAAAACAAAAGAATTAAAAGCGAATGGAGAAGTAGATAATTATT
This sequence comes from Bacteroidota bacterium, assembly GCA_043751755.1. Classification (GTDB taxonomy): domain Bacteria; phylum Bacteroidota; class Bacteroidia; order J057; family J057; genus JAAFHL01. The sequence continues at coordinate 4,056 of JAYUZN010000609.1, forward strand.
TAGTTTTTACTAATAGAAAAGAAACGGCAAATAGAGAGGACGCAATAACACATATCAAAAGGGAAACAGGCTTGCGTAATGTCGAGATTATTGGAAAAGAGACGATTCATAATTGGCTTATGCAACATGATGATATTGCAAAAACATTCAAAATTGGTAAATATGCCTTGCCTCTTACCCTTACTGAATTTGATATTAAAGAGGTAATTATCGCTTTTGGGAAACAAACATCTGTCCTTAGAACAATAAAAGCAATTACAGATGAAGACATAATTCGTACAATTCCCAAAGAAGAAAAAAATAAAGTAAATAACCTTTCGTTAGAATACTACGAAAATCAAATAAGGCGAAAGTCGCAACTGTATTTTGAGGATATAGACCGTTTTCTTTCAGATTTTAACAATCAAGAATATGCTGTAAGTTATTACAATTTTGCAGATGAGTTAAGTCATAAAATCGCAATAAAAAGAGATACTTTTGATAAATTTGAAGAAATTTTCATGTATTTATATGACCTCATTTTTGAAGCAAACAAAATAGATTTAGGAAAAGATAGGCGTTTCATTTGGATTTTTCTGCATCATTTGTATTTTAATTGTCAAATAGGGCGAATTGTATGATAACTGCACACAAATACTTAAACTTAGATTTATCGGTTATCAATGTTAGTGCGTTGATAATTGCGAAACTCAAAAAAAATAACTTATTGAAATTCAACGAGTTGTTAAGCCTGATTGTGGCTGCACAAGGCGAAAAAGTGCGTGAAGTTTTTCCTTATGCCCTTAATTTTTTATTTTTAGTAGGAAAAATATCCTATATCCTTGAACTTGACACATTCAAACTACATGAAACTAAGTAAATTATATTGCAATCAGGCTTTTCACAATATCACTTTTATTACCAATAAAGGGGGATTGAATGTTATTTTGGGAGATGCCAAAGATTTGAAAGACGGAACAAATCAGCACTGCCTTGGGAAAAGTAAATTGGCAGAATTATTGGATTTTATGTTGCTGAAAGGAGCTAAGGATTTGTTTTTTTATAAAGAAATCAATAAGCTAACATTCACAAAATATGAATTTTATTTGGAAATATTATTGAATAATGGGCAATTTTTGACAATCAAAAGAACCGTAGAATCTCCTACAAAAATAGCTTTTAAGCTGCATAATGCTGCTTCTGAAGGGTATATTTTATATGAAAATTTTGATGAAACATTCGCTTTTGATAAAGGTAAAATTTATTTGAATGACTTATTAGGTTTTGATTTTTGCAAGGAAACGCAGGAAGATTTTCGCCGTTTGGTCAATTATTCTTTGCGTACACAAGGCGATTATGAACCACGAATGAATACGCTTTTTCAATTACGGAAATTTGCAAAAAATAAGGATAAAGATTGGAAACCCTTATTATTCAGCTTATTAGGTTTTGATGGCAACATTTTAAGAAAAAAATATGAGTTAGAAGATAGCATTAAAATTGGAAATAGCACCATTAAAGCGCAAGAAAAAGACTTTGGAATAAAAGCCGAAGACAAAGATTTATTGGTAGGAAAAATTCAGAACGCAGAAACTGAAAAAGAAAAAATTTCCAAAGAATTGGCAAGTTTCAATTTTTATGAACAAGATAAACAAACTATTCACAAATTAGTAGGCACGATTGAAGAAGAAATTTCAGCACTTAACACCTATCTATATCAAGTAGAATATGACATTAAGAAATTGAATGATGCGATTAAAAACGATTTTTCCTTTGATTTGAATCGGGTAAAAAGCCTTTTTGAAGAGGTAGCCTTATATTTTCCTGAACAACTTTCTCAATCTTATGAGCAACTAATTCAATTTAATCATCAAATAACACAAGAAAGAAATGCGCAAGTTCGCCAAACCTTGCAAGAAAAACAACAAGAACAACGAAAAATAAATAGTAAACTCATTGATTTAAACAAGCAAAAAGAACAGTTTACTCAATTAATTCAAGATACTTCTTTATTCAAAAAATATGCAATTTATCAGAAAAAAATTGTAGAAATCGAAAAAGACCTATCCCGTTTTCAAACACAAGTAGAAGCCGTTGAAGAAATGGAAAAAAGGAGGGAAGGTCTCGAAGAGATACAAAAAAATGATTTGCAAGAAGTGAAAAATCAATTAAAAGAAATTGTAGATAATACGGCAAAATGTGCCTTATATATGAATATTCGTAAAACTTTTTCAGAAATAGCAAAGCAGGTTTTACATGAAGATGCGATTATTATTATAAAATTAAATGCAAATTACAACATAGAGTTTAAGCCAGAATTTCTTGATTCTGCCAAACATGACGGTGCAACTTACTACAAAATCTTGTGTGTAGCCTTTGATTTAGCGGTTTTAATAAATTATCGAGACAAATCTCATTTCCGTTTTGTGTATCATGATGATGTTATTTCGGGAGATGACAATGGCGTAAAAACAAGACTTATTGCAGTCGTGAGGGGAATTTGTGAAAAACACGATATTCAATATATTTTTTCTGCCATTAAAGATAACATTCCCCCAAGCCAAGACCTTGAAAATGATATTATTTTGCGTTTAGATAATAAAACAGATGAGGGAAAGTTATTCAAAATGACTTTTTGAGTGCTTACATTTATCTCAAATATTTTGCCAAATGCCAGAATCTTTATTCCTCATCAATCCCCATTCTGCCAAAGTACGCGAAAAAGGCTTTGACAAGCTTGCTGCGGAAATATATTCCATTTATCGTGCGGCTGGCGCAAGCGTAGAAGTGCGTAAAATAGATTTTTCTGTATTGGCTTCTTGGATAGAAGATGCACATTATCAAGGGATTAAACATGTTTTTGCGGTAGGCGGAGATGGAACAGCCAATGCAGTTGGGACGCATTTGGTCGGGAAAAAGCACCTTCGTTTGGGCATTATTCCTTTGGGGTCAGGCAATGGTTTGGCGAGGAATATCGGCTTTTCCACCCATTTTCGCTTGGCGGTGCAGCAGTCTCTTTCTACTCAATATATCGAAGTAGATATAGGGAAATTTGGGGAGCATACCTTTTTAAATGCGGCAGGTTTGGGCTTAGACGCAGATGTCGTTACTCGTTATCAACATTCTAAAACGAGAGGGATAATGGCTTATGCTGTAGAGATTTTTAAGAGTGTTTTTTCCTATCTTCCTCAAGATTATGAGGTAGAAATAGCGGGCAAAACTGAAAAAATGACCAATATATGGGTACTAAGTCTCATGAATGGCACACAATGGGGCTATGATGCCATTTCTTCGCCTACTTCTTTGATAACAGATGGCTATTTTGAGCTATTAACCTTGAAGAAGTCCTCTTTTTTTGTCATTTTGTATGATTTCATTCTCTTATTTCTGCGAAAAGTGCAGCTATCCCCTCGTGTACGCACGATTCGTTGCCAAAAGGTGCGTATTTTGCAGGCAAATCCAAGTCCTGCTCACGTAGATGGGGAACATATTTCGGTTGGGGTAGAAATAGTAGCCGAAATTTTGCCAAAGGCTTTGTGTTTGCTCTTGCCAAAAACGCTGACAAAGGAGAAAAAGGAAAATATCTAATATTTTCACGCAGATTTCGCTAATAGGAACACTAAAAGAATAAAATCCTAATTTACCAATAAGGCACAAAGGAAACTAAGAAAGAAAAAGTGTGGCTTAGTTGTCTTCTTTTACTATATTACTTCGTGCTTCTTCGTGCCTTAGTGGTGAGAAAAATAGCAAGCCAGAGCTATTTTATCTGCGAAATCTGCTCTTAT
>JAYUZN010000610.1:0-14332 GCA_043751755.1 Bacteroidota bacterium
GAAGAAGTAGCGGATATGTTAGAAATAGCGAAGGAACAAGTGGAAAGTTGGTTGAAAGAAGAATAACATGGGGCTTGCGGATAGATTTGTAGGTATGAATGTTAAAAATGTGTAGGTATGAAGCGTCTTTTTCTGCTTTTTTTAATGGCTTTTGGGCTTTACCAAACCGCCTTTTCGCAAATTTGTAGCCCCAATAACAGCTACATCTTAGGCGGCTTTTACCCAAAAGATTCCCTTCCCGCCACCTGCAAAGGGAATGATTATGAATCTGTTATCACTTGGGTTATTCCAAAAGACACCTTTTTCAATAATATCGCAAGCCAAATAGATTCTGTACAACTTTGGGAAATATTAGGCTTACCTGTTGGCATCAATTACACCTCTTCGAGCAATCATTATCTCGGCGGTACAAAAGGCTGTATTCGCTTAGACGGAAATCCTACGATTTCGGGCCATTTCCCCTTAACTGCTGTATGCCAATGGTTTTATCATCAAAATGGCAACCCTTTGGCAAAAATAGACAGCATTTCTCTGCCCATTTTGCCCATCTATCCTGCACTTACCACCCAAATTATCGCCATTTCGGACGCACATTGCGGGCAACATGACGGAACAGCTGTGTTATATGCGTATGGAGTATATCCGCCTTTTACCTATAGTTGGGACAATGGGCAGGTAGGAACAGTGGCTACACAGTTGGCGAGTGGGCTGTATATTGTTCATATCCAAAATACAATTGGCTGTAGCCTCGACAAAATCGTGTCTTTGGAAGCCTTAGATAATACGATAAATGCCATTTTGCAAATTCAAAATCTAAGCTGTGCGAATGGCAATGACGGGGAAATAGAGGTCTTTGCTTCGGGAACTGCTCCTTTTACATATCAGTGGTCAAATGGCAGCACAAGTGCGCACCCTATCAATCTCGCAAGCGGTTTTTACGAAGTAGCGATTACAGATGCAGACAGTTGTGCGGCGGTTTATACAGCGACCCTCAATGGGCCTTCCGAAATCGTGCTAAATGCCACAATTTCGCCAGATACCATGTTATTGGGTTTGGGAAAAATAGTTCTGCAAGTTACGGGCGGCGCAGGAGGCTACACCTACTCGTGGTCAAATGGCAATACAAGTGCCTCAAATACAGGACTTTCGGCAGGAAGCTATAGCGTATGGGTAACAGATGCTATAGGCTGCGTGGAGATGGGAAGTTATATGCTTTTTTCGGTCAGTATTTTGGCAAATGAAAATGCCTTTATTTCGCCTTCCTTTTTCATTTATCCCAATCCGAATGAGGGCATTTTTAGCATAAAAGGAGCTTTTTCTCCCCAAGAAAAAATAGAAATATATGATATGAGTGGGCAAAATATCCCTTTCAAAAGCCGCTATTTGAATGAATTTGAAATAGAAATGCAAGGAATGGGGGCAGGGCTTTATCTGCTGAAAATAGGGGCAGAAACGCAGATTTTTAGCCTGAAATGATGGTTATTCTGGATAATCTAATATTGCTTGCAAAATACCTAACACACTAGACAGATGTTCGGATTGATAGCGGTGAGTATCTATATAAACGATATTCTGTACTAATTTTAAAAATAACCATATTTCGCCCGTTGTAACACAGCCCCAAATGGTAGAAATATTTGTTCCCCTTTTTTCATTGAACAACCTCGCAGCTTCCATTTGCGCAATACATTGGGGAATTGCCTTTTTCATATCTTGGTCTTTCGCTTCTATCATGCAAAATAAGGGCGCATCAAGGTCTATTTTTTGATAGCCTTTCCCCAAAATAAAATCACATTCACCACTTAATCCTCGCAGTACATCTACCTCCAAATCAGGTCCCGAATAAATCGCAAATTTCCCAGAATTTCGTTCCCATGTTTCTAACAAGATGGGAAAAATAACTGCTTCTGAACGTGATTTTTCGCTAAAATACGCCAAGCCTTCGCCTTTTTTGAGGGTTGCCACAAGCCAATCACTGGGCATAATAGTGTCAATTTTCTCAAAAAGGAGTTGAGGGACATCTTGTATGCCAAGCTCTTTCCGTACTTTTTCGTAAGTAAATGTACGATATGCCATGAGAGAAATGAAAAATGAGAGATGAAAAATGAGAAGTTAAGAAATGAGAAGTTAAGAAATGAAACCTATCTAATCTTCTATCTTGTTTATCTTGTCAATCTTGTCAAAAATAAAAGCGTGTCATCTGCGAAAATCTGCGTGCCAAAAATGATACATCTGCGTTATCTGCGTTATCTGCTTTCATCTGCGAAAATCTGCGTGCCGAAAATGCAATACAAAGGTAAGGTTTTTCTTGTAAAAAAAATTACTTTACCCCTTGCAAAAATCGTTCTACCTCATTTTCTACCCCCTTATTTTCCCCCCAAGTCTCAAAACCTACCAAATTCTCCATTTGCAAAATCTGCTGTTGCAAATCAAGAGCTTCCTGCTTTACATACAAGGCTTTTTTTTGCAAAGCCAAATATTTCGCCAAATACTCCTGCTCGGTCTGCCCTGGCGTAGGAATGAGGATACATTTTTGCAAACCCACAGCCACAAAATCCATAAGGCTGCTATAACCGCCACGAGAAATTATAATGGGCTGATTTTCAAATAGATAAAACAACTCATTTTCCGTCAAAAAAGAAAAAGTCGTAATATTACCTTCTGTACGTATCGTTTTTTCCTCCGTTTTTCCCTCAATTATCCACACATTTTGGGATAAATGGGCAGCCTGTTTCCTTATTTTTTGAGATAAAATACTCCTTTGCGGTTCGGGACCTGACAAAATGGCGGCTATCTCTATTTTTTGGGAAAAAAGTGCCTCCATTTCTGCCGAAAGCGGCTTTTTTTTCAAGCCTGTAAAACGAGACAATGTACCCACAAAATAAGCCTTGCTCGGCGGCGGATATGTATGCGCCAAAGAACCCGCTAATTGCCTGTCTTTTTGGGGAAAATCAGGAATCCAACACTCGTCAAATTTCGCAATAAACTGCTTTTGTAAGGCATAAACAAGGTAACGAAAAGGCGCAAGGGGCGCAATTTGATGCGTTATATAAACAGTAGGCACTTTTTTTGTCCATAACCCATAACGATTGTCGGAAATAACCGCAGAAATTTGATGCTTTTCTATGAGAGTTTCCAACAATTCATGTTCCTGCCGAAACACTTTCAACAATCTGGGCACCTGCCAAAGCAAGGTAGGAATCTGAAAGGAATGGGCGGAATATCGTATGTTATAAGGCGGCAATTCTATACAAATAATATCAGGAAAAGTATGCCGCAGCAAGGCAAGCGACCTGCCTTCGCCGCCCACAATTACCGTTATTCCTTTTGCTAACAAAAGGCGAATGAGGGGGGTGCATCGTGCGGCATGTCCTAAACCCCAGTCCAAAATGCCCATAAAGAGGGTCATATTTTTTCTTTTTAAAGGCAAAAGTAGTTTTTTTAGGCATCATCAAGCTATAATAAGAACTTACGCATTTTACCACGAATCACCCGAATTAATATCGGGTAATTCGTGGCTATAAAAATAGGGGATTACACCCCTGCCTGTTTTTTTATCAAGTTGAGCGCGCTTCCTGCCCTTGTCCATTGCAATTGTTGTGCGTTGTAAGTGTGGTTTGCCAAGATAATATGGTCGGTTCCGTCTGCATGGTTCAACACAATTCTTACCTGTTCACCCGGTAAAATGCTGCCTACTAACACATCAATTGTATCATTTTCAAGGATTTTGTCATAGTCCGCTTTGTCGGCAAACGTGATTCCAAACATGCCTTGTTTCTTCAAATTCGTTTCGTGGATACGCGCAAAAGACTTGACTAAGACCACTTTTACCCCCAAATGACGAGGCTCCATAGCAGCATGTTCGCGTGAAGAACCTTCGCCATAGTTCTCGTCTCCGACCACAATCGAGCCGATTCCAGCGGCTTTGTAGGCACGTTGTACAGCAGGTACTTCTCCATATTCGCCCGTAAGCTGATTTTTGACACTGTTCTGTTTTTCATTGAAAAAGTTAGTCGCACCTATGAGCAGATTGTTGGAAATATTGTCCAAATGCCCCCTGAAACGCAGCCATTTTCCTGCCATAGAAATATGGTCAGTCGTACATTTTCCTTTTGCCTTGATAAGGACTTTTAAGCCTGTGAGGTCTTGCCCATTCCATTCTGCAAAAGAATACAACAACTGCAAACGAGCAGAATCGGGGTTTACTTTTATCTCAATTCCGCTTCCATCTTCTGCGGGTTCTTGATAGCCTGCGTCCTCTACCTCAAAGCCTTTTGGCGGCAATTCTACGCCTGTAGGCTCGTCTAATTTCACTTTTTCGCCCTTTTCATTGGTCAAATAATCCGTTAAAGGGTTGAAAGTCAAGTCTCCTGCAATCGCCAACGCCGTTACGATTTCGGGCGAACCTACAAAGGCATACGTATTGGGATTGCCGTCATTGCGGGATTGGAAATTTCTGTTAAAAGAGTGAATAATGGTGTTTTTCTCTTTTTTGTCCGCCCCTACTCTCGCCCACATGCCTATGCAAGGACCGCAAGCATTGGCAAAGACCTTGCCGCCAATATTGTGAAAAATATCTATGAAACCATCTCTTTCAATGGTAAAACGAATCAACTCTGAACCGGGCGTTATCAAATATTCAGACTTCGTTTTGAGGTGCTTTGCGGCTACTTGTTTTGCCAAACTCACCGCACGTGAAATGTCTTCGTAAGAGGAGTTTGTGCAAGAACCAATCAAACCCGCTTCCACTTTGGTAGGCCAGCCATTCTTTGCTGCGGCTTCTTTCATTTCGGAAATCGGCGTGGCAAGGTCTGGGGTAAAAGGTCCATTTATATATGGCTCTAAGGTATCGAGGTCAATTTCAATTACTTGGTCAAAATAAGCTTCAGGATTTGCATAAACTTCGTCATCACCTGTGATATGTTCTTTCACTTCGTTTGCCAAATCCGCAATTTCTGCCCTTCCCGTTGCCCGTAAATAGCGTTCCATGCTTTCGTCATAGCCAAAAGTCGAAGTCGTTGCGCCAATCTCTGCCCCCATGTTACAAATCGTGCCTTTGCCGGTACAGCTCAAAGACTCCGCACCCTCTCCAAAATATTCTACAATGCAGCCCGTTCCGCCTTTTACGGTAAGAATCCCAGCCACCTTCAAAATAATGTCTTTGGCAGAAGTCCAGCCATTGAGTTTGCCTGTGAGTTTGATGCCTATGAGTTTTGGAAACTTCAATTCCCATGCTAAACCTGCCATCACGTCCACTGCATCTGCCCCGCCTACGCCAATCGCTACCATGCCCAAGCCGCCCGCATTGACGGTGTGCGAGTCTGTACCAATCATCATTCCCCCCGGAAAAGCATAGTTTTCCAATACGATTTGGTGAATAATACCTGCCCCCGGCTTCCAAAAACCTATTCCATATTTATTAGAAATCGAAGATAAAAAATCATACACCTCTTTATTGTCGTCATTTGCTACACTCAAATCCGCCGCAGATTCCACCTTTGCCGTAATCAAGTGGTCGCAGTGAACGGTAGAAGGCACAGCGACTTTTTTGCGCCCTGCGGTCATAAACTGCAACAAAGCCATTTGTGCGGTTGCATCTTGCATTGCCACTCTATCGGGTGCGAAGTCCACATAGTCCTCGCCCCGCCCAAAAGCGGTCGTAGCTGCGGTTTCAAACAAATGTGCATACAGAATTTTTTCTGTCAAAGTGAGGGGCTTGCCCACCACGCTACGTGCCGCCGCCACTTTTGCAGGGAGCTGCGCATAGACTTGCTGAATCATTGATACGTCAAAAGCCATTTTTCTTGGGAAATTGAGAAGTGTGTAGTGGTTGGTTCACGCAGATTTTCGCAGATTTCGCAGATAAAACAAAGGAAACAATGAAAATATCTGCGAAATCTGCCACAATCAGCGTTCATCTGCGTGAACCTGAAATAAAGCGCAAAAGTAAGATTTTTTTTCCCAAAAAAGCCCTATCCTTGTGCTTTATATTCAAGACTTATAACCATTAAGCAATGAAATCGTTTGAAAAATATAAACCTTATGGATAGTTAGATAACAACCTTATAAGCTGCTAAGTCGATTAGCGTTTAATAGGGTGGCGCACCTTTTAAAGGTGCGCCACCCTACAAAGCGGCAAATGTTATCGTAACTTCCTTGTCGTTTACGATATTGTCTATGGTTTGATTTAAGATTTCTTTGAGTTGCTTGGCGGTTTTGTCTAACTCATAAATGCCCGCTTGCTCATTATATTCGTTATCCTTCTCCAAAAAGTTGTCAAGGGTAAACGTATCGGCTTCGTATGCTACTGCTGCATTGTGATAGCGTCTGGCAATTGCGGATTGCTTGGTTTCGGGAAAGTTAGGGAAATTAATATCATCACTTTGATATTGAGTTAAACTATTTGCCCCTGAACCCGTAATTGCAATTTTATAAATGTGCTTATTCCATCTTAAATTATTCAGAAACATGGCAATAAAAATATTTCTCTCTATATTTTCTTCTTCGTTTTTAATGACCAAACTATCAATATTTGTAATTGTATTTTCTATGTCTTCTGGAAAAATAACAACTCGACCAAATTGAGCCCCTCTTGCAGAAAAAACAATTTCTCCTTTTTTGATTTTAGTTAATTTACTAGGGTTTCCTAAGAAATTAAATTTTTCTACTGTTGAATATTCTGAAAAATGAGAAGATACAGCTAATTTATAAAATCCTTTTATGGGGTAATCTGCGTAATAACTTTCTCCAATATTTGAAACTTGTAAATTCTGACCTCTATTTATGGTATAGCCTAAATGAGAAAACTTGAAAAAACCATTTTTGTAATTTTGAATTAAATGCTCATAACTTTTATATTCAACAGAATATCTTGCCGTATCAATTCTTCCCACCTCTTCTAATTCGTTTATTCTTGGCAATGCAAAGCTAAACTCATTGGGCTTTTGGTTTGCTAACAATTCGGTTTCAATGGCAGATAAAATGTTTTTGTGCCGTTCTTTGATGAGTTTTTCTTTGTGGATGATGGCTTGCGTAAGCACTTCTACAAAGTGGATTACATTTTCTGTGTTTTCGTTTGGAAAGGGAATTTTGCAGTCCAAAAACATAGTTTTAGCGTGCCGAATGGTTGCCCCTTTTGGAACCATAAAATCTAATTGCTCTCTAAAAATAGCATGTTTTATAAAGGCTAAAAGATAATATTTCTTATCCCTTACAGGCAGCCGATAGATTGCCCCATAGATTGCCCCAGAAAGCATAAAATTTGGGTAGTCTTTATCTAAAATGACGGCTTCGCCAATATTGCTATCTTTGGAAATGAGAATATCGCCTTGTTTTAAATTCATTTTCACAAAAGAATTTGGCATGATTGGTACTGCTGTTTCGCCTGTGATTTCTGGCAAATACGAATGTGCTTGTAAGGCTCTTGTTCTCACAAAATAATGGGTTGATTGCCCAATGTAATTCAATGAACCCACTTCTACCCCTAAATCTTTGCGTTGTAAATCTCTTCTCAAAAAATCCTTTACAAACAAAAAGTTTTCATTTGGCATAATCAAATCCATATATTGCGAAGAAGACAAGGTATAGTCTTTTTCAACGATGGAATTGAAAGAAATGGAAGTGGGTGTTTTTATATATTCGTTGCTCATAGTTTATTTAATCTTTATAAAAATGTCCTGCAATGCTTTTTCTTGTTTCAAGCACCAGTGTTTAAAATCAGCAATCGTACTTGTAAATTCTTCATCGAGCAAGGCGCGCCCCTCCTTATCAATTTCTATTTCAAAGGTTGCGTAATTTATTTTATAATTGGGCGAAAAGAATTTCACCCGTTTGCTTGTTTTTACTTCATAGCCTACTTTTTCAATGCCTTTAAAAAACACTTCATAATTTTGCGCTTTGAGTTTCGCAAGTTCCGTTTCTTTGGGTTTGTAGGCGACTATTATAGACGTGTTCACCCCTGTTTCGGCAAATACATTGGCGGGCAAATCAAAAATAGCCACAATGCGCATTTTGTCCATAAGCCATTTTCGGGCTATTTTGTGGCTGTCGATGCTGGCAATAGAATTAGAAATAACAATTCCCATTCTGCCGTTTTCTTTCAAAATGTGGTAGGCATTTTCAAGAAATACAACCCCCAAATCTATTTTACTTGCCTGTTTTTCGTTTTTCTTTTTTTTGCCTTCGGCGGGTGCTTCGCCTTTCTTGCTATACAAATGCCAAAGTTCGTAGCATTGTATCATTTCAAGGTCTTTGTCGTCTTGGGGTACAAAAGCCCTATCTTCTCCAAAGGGGGGATTGGTCAAAACTACATCAAATTTTTTGAGGGAGTTGTCGTCAGGTCTGTTATCCCAATTTCCGTTTTGGTTCATACTTGGCACAAGCTGCAACACCTCGCCTCTATGGTCAAACTTGGAAAGCAAAGAGCCATATCCTGTTTGTGCTTTTATTTTGGCGTTTCCATCTCCATTCAACAGCATATTCAAGGTAGCAAGCATGACCATCTGCTCGTCAATGTCCATTCCAAAAATATTGTTATCGTCTAATTTGCTGTTTGAATTTACGTAAGAAACCGAAAGAAAATCGGCAATACCCACGGTGGGGTCAATGACGGTTTCCCCGTTTCGTGGGTTCACAATACTTACCAAAAAGTCAATCAGGGGCAAAGGGGTTACAAATTGCGCATTGGCATCTTTTGAAAATGGGGTGGCAAATTTGTAAAACACCAATTGGTACAGGTCGGTTTTGTGGGAGCGCACAAAAGAATAATCCTGAAATTGATAAATAACTTCAATTAATACTTTTATGTGATTTTCATTTTTGGAATTTAGCGGATTGTCTTTCAAAATACGGTAATAAGTACCCGATGCTTCCTCTCTCAACTCGTTAATCCGTTTGATGAAAACTTGCAAAGGCAAATCTGCAAGATTTTTAAAATTCTTTTCCTCATGTGTTATATAAAAATCTAAAAAACGGCTTATCGTTTTTTCATTTCTTTTTTCATCATAGATTTTTAGGGAAAGAATTTGAATTAAAATCTCAAACCCTTTTTGGTTTACCATTCCCACTTTGTCCATGGTGCGCAAAATGCTACTCATCGCATCATTAATTTGGGTAGAATGAACGCCCGAAATAATGTCTAATTCCTTAATTCCACGTTTGGAACGGTCAATCGTTTTGGCTTGTGTCCATGCTAAAATATCGTCAAAACTTGGGATATTTATGTAAGGGTCGGGCAGGTGCAAAGCCAATTCTTTGGTTTTGCTGTCTTCACCTTTTGTATTAAATTCTTCGCTGTATCGCAAAAACTTGTTGTTGTATTTGCGGAATAAATAAAGTCTTTCTGTGTCGTACAAAACGGCGAGACAAAACTCCCTTTCGCTTTCCTTTAAATAGGCTTTTAATTGTTTGTCCCAAACGTCTGCTACATTTTTATTGTCTTCTTTTTTAAATTCAAGTACCACAATCAAATGTCCTCGCAACCATTCCAAACTTTCATTATTTCCGTTTTCGTGGTAGTCTTTGTATTTGTCAAACCAAGTAATGTCGTCAAAAATGGCAGCATCTAATTTTAACGGTGCAGAAGATTTATTTCCTTTTGGAAAATATACTTCAGTGCCAATATAGTCTTTCGCAAAAAGCCCAGATTGGACTATGGCATACAAAAATTGCCATTTATAATATTGCTCGTTTTTAGTTCCATTCTTCTTTTTGAAATGGGTCTTTTTGCCATAAGTCAAATGTTCTTGAATGAAGCAGTCAAACTCTGCAACGTTTTCATACTTTTTGTCGAACTCCAGTTTCGCTTCTGTGAATTTCATTAAAATAATCTGTTAGTTTTGGGTTGCTATATGTACCTTTCATATATTGCTACAAAGTAAGGCAAAAAAAAATAAACCTGCAAATAAACGCTCGTTGGGAAGGACTTCTGGGCTGTGTGTGCAAGTCTTTTTGCCCGTTTTCTTCCGTAGCTGCCAGCAGTTCTGTGATGACTTGTAACAGGTTTCCTTCTGCAAGAAGGCTTTGAAGGTGTGCTTTGTGTGTGGTTAGCATAGGGAGAATGGTTTTGTTGGGCAAAGGTAGGTTATTTGCTATAAATAAAAAATAATTATTTCTGAGGTAAATAAAAATATATGGTAAGGGCAATAAATTACCTAAGAAAAGCCCTATATTTGCACGTTGTATTCAACACTTGTAAACGATTAAGCAATAAAATCGCTTGAAAAATAGGGTGGCGCACCTTTTAAAGGCGCGCCACCCTGCAAACCAACCAATACAGTATGTCGTTATCTAAGTACAGTATTTAAGGGTTCTATCAGCAAACAAAACGCAAATAACACATGAGAATACTCGCCATAGACTACGGCAAAAAACGGACAGGACTTGCTTGGACTGACCCTCTGCAAATCATTGCAACGGGCTTGGGAACGGTGGATACAGCAGAAATTGAGGCAAAATTAAAGGCTCTTTTTTTGCAAGAAAAAATAGAAAAAATCGTATTAGGCTTTCCTACCCATGCAGACGGGAGCGACACGCATAGCACGCCTTTGATTCGGGCTTTTCACAAGCAGTTGAATGAGTGGTTTGCGGATACGCCGGTCGTGTTGCAAGATGAATATGGAACGTCAAAAACAGCGATGCAAACCATGATTGCAGCAGGCGTAAAGAAAAAAGACCGTAGAAATAAGGCACTACTCGACCAAGTGAGTGCGACTATTATTTTGCAGCAATATTTGGGGGTTATCTAAGGGCTATTTGCGCTAAATTCTGTATCTTTGCCAAAAAAACAATTATGCCAAAAAAACAATTATGCCAGAAAACTATCCTGTTGGGATCCAATCTTTTGCAGAACTTATCGGCACAGAATCCATTTATGTGGACAAAACGCCGCTCATTTATTCCTTGCTACAAAAAAAAGGGATAAAAAACTATTTTCTCTCTCGTCCTCGCCGTTTTGGTAAGTCGCTGTTACTCAATACGTTTAAGGCTATTTTTCAGGGAAAACAGGAACTCTTTCAGGGCTTGTATATTTATGACAAAATAACATGGGAAGCCAATCCGATAATTCACCTATCTATGGCAGAGATTAGTTTTGCCGATATGGGATTAGTAAAAGCCCTCAAAAATTCTTTGCAAGAAATGGCAAGAAATGAAAAGGTTGTTTTTACAGAAGATACACCTGGCAGAATGTTTCGGCAGTTGATTCAGCTTTTGTATGAAAAATACGGGAAAAAAGTGGTTGTTTTGATAGATGAGTATGATAAACCGATTATTCATGGCTTGGAGGCAGGCAATTCGGACGTAGCAGAGGCGAATCGAGACATCCTCAAAAACTTTTATGGCGCATTGAAAGATGCTGATGATTATCTGCGATTTATGTTTATAACAGGTGTGTCGAAGTTTGCAAAGATATCCATTTTCTCTGACCTCAATCATTTGACGGACCTCACTTTGGCAGAAGATTATACGACTATTTGCGGCTATTCGCAGGTAGAATTGGAGCATTATTTTCCCGAAGGGCTACAAAAATTGGCAAAAAAATACAATATGACGATGGAAAGATGCCTTGCCAAAATGAAAGATTGGTATGATGGTTTTTCATGGGACGGGGAAAATTTCTTGTACAATCCTTTTTCTACTTTGCAATTATTGGCAAGTGCGCAGTTTTCCAATTATTGGTTTGCTACGGGTACGCCTACTTTTTTGGTGCGCATGATGGCAGAAAAGCAGGAATATTTGCTCGAAAATCTCAAAGTTCGTCCAGAAATATTTGAGACCTTTGACTTGCGAAAGTTAGATTACAAAAGTTTGTTGTTGCAAACAGGCTACCTTGCCATAAAAGGGCGAGTAATGACCGAGGAAGAGATAGATTATTATATTGTAAGTTTTCCGAACAAAGAGGTGAAAGAATCTTTTAATCAAATGTTATTGGGCGACTTTATTGATAAAAGCCGTTCTGATGCAGGTATTTCGGTTTATAATATTCGAGACGCTTTTGTGGAGAACGACTTAAAAAAAGTAAAACTAATCATTCAAGCTATGTTTCATTCCTTGCCTGTGCATTTATTTGAAAAAAAAGATAGGGACGGAAATACAAAACCTGTGGGAGAGAATTTTTATCATGCTATTATCTACCTGATATTCAATTTGTTGGGGGTAAAAATGCAGGCAGAAGTAGTCGTATTCCCCCCCTTGCCCCCCCAAATTGGGGGGGGAGGGGGGGTAGATGCTGTGGTAGAAACTACAGAACATATCTATCTATTTGAATTTAAAAAAGATCAAAGCCCAGAACTTGCTATTGAGCAAATCAAAACGAATGAATATTTTGGAAAGTATTCCCTTTCTAACAAAATAATTCACTTAGTAGGAGTACGTTTTAGCTTGGAAAAACGAGGCATAGATGCTGAAAATGATTGGGCGGAAGAAATCTTATAATTTCACGCAGATGAACGCAGATTTGAGCGGATAACGCAGATAAGGAACATTTTTTATCTGCGACATCTGCTTTTATCTGCGGAAATCTGCGCGAAACCCCAACTAATCCAATTTCAGTACCGCATGAAACGCACTTTGCGGCACTTCCACATTCCCTATTTGGCGCATTTTCTTTTTCCCTTCTTTTTGTTTCTCCAACAATTTACGTTTACGAGAAATATCCCCTCCATAACATTTCGCTGTTACGTCTTTGCGAATGGCTTTGATGGTTTCGCGCGAAATAATTTTTGCCCCAATTGCCGCCTGAATCGGCACTTCAAACTGCTGACGTGGAATAAGTTCCTTCAATTTTTCGCAGATACGTTTGCCAAAATAATAGGCTTTGTCCCTGTGAATAATCGTACTCAAAGCATCTACATTTTTGGCATTGAGCAGAATATCAAGCCTTACCAAATTCGATTCCCGAAAATCTATGATTTCGTAGTCAAAAGAAGCATAGCCGCGCGAAACGGTTTTCAATTTGTCAAAAAAGTCAAAGACCACTTCTGCCAAAGGCATTTCAAAGGTCATTTCAATGCGGTCGGTCGTGAGATAATGCTGATTTTTGAAAATGCCCCTTTTATCTATACACAAGGTAATAATAGCCCCAATATATTCGGCTTTTGTGATGATTTGCGCACGAATAAACGGCTCTTCCATGTAACTTAGATTCGTTCCTTCGGGCATATCAGAAGGGCAATTTACGTCTATCATTTCGCCATTTGTCAGTTTGGCACGAAAACCCACGCTCGGAACAGTCGTAATAACTGCCATGTTAAATTCTCTATCCAAACGTTCTTGCACGATTTCCATATGCAACATGCCCAAAAATCCTGCCCTAAACCCAAAGCCCAAAGCGGCAGAAGTTTCGGGGGTATAAACGAGAGCCGCATCATTCAAATGCAATTTCTCTAAGGCATCTCTCAATTCTTCAAAAGCATCAGATTCTACGGGATAAATACCGGCATAAACCATCGGTTTTACCTCCTGAAAGCCCTGAATTGCTGTTTCCGCAGGGTTTACCATAGTTGTAATGGTGTCCCCCACTTTTACTTCACGCAGATTCTTGATTCCCGCAATCATATAGCCCACACTTCCTGTCCCAATTTCGTCCACAGGCACTTTTTTTATCCGCAAAATCCCAATTTCATCTACTTCATATTCGGTTTCCGTAGCCATACAACGTACTTTGTCGCCTTTGCGAATGGAGCCGTCCATGACTCGAAAATAGACGATAACCCCGCGATATGGGTTGAAAACGGAGTCAAAAACGAGGGCTTTTAAAGGCGCTTTTGGGTCGCCGATTGGGGCGGGAATTCTATTTACTACGGCTTCCAAAATTTCTTTTACCCCCAAACCTGATTTTGCACTTGCCAACAACACGTCATCAGGGTCGCAACCCGTAAGTTGGCAAATCTCGTCACGCACTTCGTCGATTCTGGCACTTGGCAGGTCTATTTTATTGAGGACAGGAATAATGGTTAAATCGTGTCCAATCGCCAAATATAAATTTGAAATCGTTTGAGCCTCAATGCCTTGCGCAGCATCTACCACCAACAAAGCTCCATCACAAGCGGCAATAGAACGGGACACTTCGTAAGAAAAATCTACGTGTCCGGGCGTGTCAATAAGGTTCAAAATATATTCTTTTCCGTCTTTGGAATAATTCATTTGAATGGCATGACTTTTTATGGTAATGCCTTTTTCGCGTTCCAAGTCCATACTATCCAAGACTTGCGCCATCATCTCTCTGTTAGTCAGGGTTTTAGTCTCCTCGAGCATACGGTCAGCCAGCGTACTTTTGCCGTGGTCAATATGTGCAATAATGCAAAAATTGCGAATGTTGTTCATGAATTTTTAT